>NZ_JBHYIK010000049.1:22753-34171 GCF_042739735.1 Amycolatopsis sp. NPDC059027
AGCCCGAACCGTCCTTGTTGGACTTCCGCGAGCACGTCCTTGGCAACCAGCGGATTCGCCGGGCCGCGACTGGCGCTCTTGCGTCCTCGTGCGGGCGGGCACTGCCGTCCCGAGGCGGGCTGCGACGCCGCGGGGACGTTGCCGAATAGGCCGAGTTGTGCGGGGTCTGCGCGGCGAGTCATCGGATGCGCCCCCGTCCTTCGGCGCGGCCGAATTCCTGGTTACGGAACTCAGTGATCCCGAGGACCAGGCCGAGGCCGACGCAGCCGAACACCACGGCCGTGGTCCAAAACAGCGTGCCAGCGCCGTAACCGAGGTAGATCACCAGCAGCACGAGCGCGGCCGGGATGCCGTACTTCGCGTACAGCCCGATACGCCACACGTAGAAACCGAGACGCCACATAGCTTTATGCCCTTTCTGGATTCAAGCGCCGACACGGCGCACCTTGGTCAGCGCGTCTTGAATGAGCCCGGACGCGTCAAGCGCCGCTCCGTACTCGTCCTCTCGGATCACCACGTCGAAGTCGACCGAGCCGACGCGCAGCTCTACCTCTTCACGGACAGCGTCGGCCCACACCGCCGCGTCCTCGTACGCCGTGGACAGTGCGGCCATCAGCCGGTCGTAGTAGTCCTCGCGGCGGCTCATCAGGCCACCGCCGCTAGTGTGGGGCCGTCGGTGGCGGGACCCCGGTGGATGAACGCGACCATCGCGTCGATGTCGTGATCGTCGGTGTAGGCGGCGCGGACCCGTTGCGGGGTGCGGCTGCGCTTGCGGACCACGTAGCCGATACCGGCCGTGTCCGGGCTGTCCGGGATCTCGTCGGCCAGCGCGCCGCGCAGCCGGGCACCTTCCCCGAGCACCATGTCTACATGCGCCTGTGCGGTGACGCGCATGCAGATACGGACCGGGAACAGCTCCCGCACGGGCACCGTGTCCTTGGTGGGCTCCTGCACCAGCGCGAGCGCGGAATGATCGGTCACCCTGCCCTGCGAGGTGATGATCGCCAGGTGCTTGCGCACCGTCCGCGCGATCACGGCGTCGCCATAGGCCAGGATGGCGCCGATCTCGTCGAGGACCAGGATGTTCATCGGGTTTTCCCGCGACAGCGGCAGCTTCCGCACCCCTGCCGCCGCGCAGCGCTGCTGAGTAGCCCGCAGATCCTCCACGTAGGCTTCGATCACCTCGGCGCAGCGTTCCTCGGTGTCGCCGTAGGCGTGCGCGATCTCTTCGAGCTTGGCGAACTCCAGTTGCTTCGGGTCGCAGATCCACAGCCGCGCCAGTCCATCCCGCACCAACGGTGCCAGGCCCCGCAGGATCGCCATGACGATGGAGTTCTTTCCGGCACCGGTCGCCCCGGCGATAAAGATGTGCTTCCCACGGATGCCCTGCCGCCACTCGGTGCCGTACTCGGTCTCGCCGATGTAGATGTCGTCCGGGTCGACGGCGGCGGACTCGTCGGGCATGTCCGGCGCCGGGATCGGTTCGGTGAACGGCTCGGAACGTTCGATGATCAGTGCGATGTAGCCGGGCTTGACGCGCTCCATGGCGATGCGTTCCACCTTCAGCGTGTCGGCCAGGGTTTCGAGCTTGTCCTCGAACGCCCGCCTGCCCTGCCCCGCCGCCAGCGCCAGTGTCACCGTGTCGACCGATGGGGAGTAGGAGCGGACCCGGACTACCCGGGAGAAGCGTTCCTCGCCGGTCTTGCGGTCGATGACGTACAGGTCGCAGGCTCGCAGCGCCTTGTGGAACTTGGGTCCAAAGTAGACGGACCAGCGGCGGCGCCAGGCTCGCATCCGGGGTGCCGCGTAGTGGTCGAAGGTGTTGGGGTGTGCCCGGTACCAGACGCACAGCCCGGCAGCGGTGCCGCCGACGATGCCGCCGGTCGCGGTCCATCCCAGCTCCAGCCCGGAAACGGCCAGGGTGCCAGGGGCGAGGAAGGAGCCCGGGTGCCGGGCGGTCCAGGCCAGGGCCTTGAATTCCTTGCCGACACGGCGGCCGGACTTCGGGCGGTCGGGGGTGGTCTTCTTCCTCATTCGGGATCAACTCCTTGCGTGGTGCAACGAGAACGGCCCCGCGTTCCCTGGTGGAGGGTGCGGGGCCGATCACGTGCGAAACGTCGTAGAAACAGTCCGGTTAGGACGTCATCGTCGGGCGCGCGTCGAGCAGTTCGGTGATGAGCACGCCCATAGCACGGGCGGCCTTGTCGTGTGCGCTCTTGAATCCGTGCTGGTGCAAAGGCATTCCGCGCATGGCGTCCTTGAGCTGAGACAGCGCGGCGCTGAGATCCTCGGTGACGCGGTCGACCTGGTGTGCCATGTCAGAACCTCCACTCTCGTGAGATCAGCTCGGCCTCGTGCTTCTTGCCGAGCGTGCGCAGGTGGTCCAGTTCCTCGAACGCGCGCGTCCGTAATGCCTTCAGCTCATCCTGCGTGGCTGTGGTCCAGGAGTCGGCGGATGCCTTGTCGTCGACTGTCGCGATCAGCTTGTCCACCTCGCCGAGGATCTCGCCGATCATGTCCAGCGCGGCCGTGAACGTCGCGTAGCGTTCCTGTGCCCGCCGGTTCAGGACTCCGATCTGCATGTCAGGACCACCTCTCCGGGCAGTTGTTCAGCGACCAGGCCAGCCCGTACAACTCGCCGACCAGGTTGCGCACCCAGCGTCCCGCCTGAAGCTTCGCGTCCTCGGGAAGGTCGCTCACGCGGATACGTTGGTACGAGGCGTTGACGTCCTCGATCAGCTTCGTGATCTCCTGCATGGGGTTCATCCTTTTCGTGTGGTGGCCGTCAGTTCGGCGGCCGTCTTCAAGTCGGCGGCCAGGAACTTGACCGCGTTGCGCACAGCCATCCGGATGTCGCTGTCCGGGTGGGCTGCCTCGAACCTGTGATACGCCGCCGTCGCGGCCGTGATGATGTCGAGAATTTCCGGCATCGCTGGTCAGTCTCCGTTCCGGATCACGCACTGCGCGTGCTTCAGGCCCTCGCAGAAACCGGCCTGCCAGCCGAGATCCTCGGTCGGTTCGGCGAGGGCTTCGCGGCGTTCCCGTTCCAGCCGGGCGGCCAGGCGGCGGATCACCACGCCGATGCGGACCGGGCGGCTCACCGTCGCCCCACCTTCAGCGCTACAGCCAGCCCGCCGACCAGCGCGAGCCCGCCGAGCACCGGGGACGCCACGATCAGGCAGCTCACCAGCGTCAGCCAGAACACGTACGGCAGAATGTTCGCGATCATCGTTCTTTTCCTCCCATCACGGGTAATACCATTGCCTCGTGCACACTTCGCACGTCGCGATTCCATGGACCACGAAGAACTTCGCGGCGCAGACATGGTCGGCTTCAGTGGTCCCCCGACTCGTAGATCCGTTCACACGGCTGGCACGGCGGCCCCAGCAGCAACGAGAACGTGTCCGTTGTGTACTCGCCGTACTCCGCCTCGGCACCGCACAGTGCCGTGATCCATCCGTTCCAGAAACTGTGGTCTGCGGTGCGGTGCACCACGTTGTCGTCGGCCATCACGCGCCCCGCTTCGGCCCGTAAGGGTCGTAGGACGACAACCCGCCCCGACCCGCGAAAGTGCCCACCATGCTCCTACTCCCTTCACTCGAACCGTTCACTCGTCCTCGTCTTCAGCGGCGAACTCGATCCCGCATCGTCCACACAGGATCGGCGCCTCGATCAGCGTGCTTTTCGCGACGCGGATCTTCCGGTCACACCCGCACGTCGCCACCGCGAGGTTGCTGCTACGCGGCTTCCCCGGCAGCACCACTTCCGCGTGCCGGTACGCGACCAATGCCTCTTTGATCCGGCCCACCTCAGCGCGGTACACATTGGACGTTTTCGTCGGGACGCACGTCACCGACCACCCGATCGCCGGGTCCTCTTCCAGGATCAGGCCCAGTTCCTCGCCGAGAGCCTTGAAACGCTTGTTGTGATACCGGCCCTGCCGCGACGTGTCCTTGATCTCCCGGGTGTGCGCCACCCCGTGCGCGGCCTCGTGCAACAGAGTTCCGAGAACCTCTTCCGGGGACCGTTGCAGGCCCTCGCCGGAGATGAACAGTTCCGGCACCTTGTCCGTATCCCCGACGTGCCAGCGTCCCGCCGCGAAGTGCCCAAGGACCTTGCGGCCCTGCTTCACTCCGAGGGTGCCCGACCCAATCGTCACCACCACGTCCGGCACATCCGGGTGACGGCGACGGATCGCGGACCACGTCGCGGCGAACGCCGACACCAGCCGAGCCGTCACACACTCCGTTGTGTCCACCATGGACTATCCGCCTCCCACTTTTGACACTTAAGTGTCAAAGCTCCGAATCCTGGTAAAACCCCAAGACCCCCGGGAAAATGACCCCGGGAACCAAGGCGCGCCACCACAAAACGGCGCGGTTCTCAGAAAAACGGCGCGGTTTTAGGCATAGATCGGCCCACTCTGTAATTCTCAAAGACCAGAAAGCGCGCTGGCCCGACTCGAAAACGGGCAGCCTGCCTACAGGGCAGCGCTCCAGGGTGCTTGTTCCCGCCACGGCCGGGGAGGGTTAGCCGCGCGGACCGGTCACCCACCGGTCATGAGGCCGGACTAGGCAGCGTCGCGGGCCGCGCCCGATCCGGCAGGCTTGAGTCCCTCCGCCTTGAACCACAGGCCCGACCCCGTGATCCGCCCCTCCGCGTTCCGCATCTCGTACGTGTTCAGCACCGGGCTGACCAGCTCCACATACGTGCCCTCCTCGAACTCGTCGCCCGGATCGGTCGGCAGGTTGACCTTGATCTCCTCGCCCTTCCCCTGCCGCTCCCCCGGCACCGGACGCGGCTTCGCGAACAGCATCACGATGTACTGCGGCTCCTTCGTCTTCTTGTCAAGCACAGGCTCCAGCTCCCCGTCCTTGTTCTCCTTCATCTTCACGGTCGGCGCCTCGGTGACCATGAACTTGTAGCCACTGCTGATGAAGGGGATGTTGTCCATGACTGCCTCCTGCCAGTGAGTCCAAGCATCCTCCCTAGGGTGACCACCCTGGGGAGGTTGTAGACCCACTATGCACCTCCCTAGGGAGGCTTGTCAAGGGTGTTCGTTGCGAGTCATCCGCGTCCGTCGCGACACGGCCGTCCCACCCTGGGGAGATCTCACTAGGGGGGCGTACCCTTGCAGGATGAAAGGTGGGTAGCCGATGCCGGAACGTGTGCCACTGAGTCGTCAGATCGCAGCCGACCTTGGGGACTTGATCAGGACCGGGAAGCTCGCGCCGGGCGCACTGATGCCGTCCGAGCGTGAGCTTATTGAGCGATATGGAACCTCGAAGAGCACAGCCAGCAAAGCCATCGCATTGCTCCGTGCAGAGGGGCTTGTCACAACCGAATTCGGGCGGGGAACCTTCGTCCGCAGTCGCCCCCCGCTTCGCCGCGTGTCTGCCGCCCGACGTCATGCCGAGCACAGGTCGTCCGGTAAGCCGATTTTCGACACAGAGGCGATCGAACAAGGACAGGTGCCCTCGCGGCAGATGCTGCTGATTGGCCGCGCCCAAGTTCCGCCGGATGCTGCCGAATGGCTCCAAGCAACCACCGATGAAGAAGTTGTCATTAGAAAGAGACTCCAATTACTCAACGGAAATCCTGCGGTAATCTCAACTAGCTACTACCCACTCTGGCTGGCCGCTAACACTCGGCTTGAGTCCCCAGAACCATTACCAGAGGGGCCCGACGAACTAATTGAAGCACTTGGACACCGCTTCTCGCGGGGAGTAGAAGTCTTTCGCGTTCGAATGCCAACAGCGGAAGAAGCCGAACTACTTCACCTAAGCTCAGGCACTCCAATTGTGCAAATGTGGGATGTTGACTACGACAACGAGGGACGGACACTTCAAGTCGCAGAGGACCTCTACGCGGGAGACCGACACGAATTCATCTACGAGTGGAGCGAAGGAGATATCAAGACGTGAGCCTGCAATGGCCCGAGAACTGGGAAGATCTCATTGCCGGAATAGGGTGCGAGATGTGCGAATCTGGCCGCCCGGATGACGATAAGTACGGTATCCGAGTTAGGGCGACCAAGAACACAGATGCAGTATTGCAGCGCGCAAATATTCAACAAGGCTACACGCTTGTAATCTGGCGCGGACGGCATGTCGCAGAACCTACGGAGCTAACAGATGAAGAGGCAGCGGAGTACTGGCTAGATGTTCTGACTGTCTCTCGCGCGCTGATTCAACACTATCGCCCTCTCAAGCTGAACTACGAGACGCTTGGTAATAGCCTCCCCCATCTGCATACACACTTAGTCCCCAGATACCTAAAAGACCCCACCCCAGGGCGACCGTTTCCACTCCTCCCAGTAGACGGCTCAGAGCCGCTCGTCCCAGACGATCAGCTCCAGTCAGACGCCGAAGCGCTACGTAGCCTAATGAACTGGCATCCGGAAGTTGACCAAGCAACACGTTAGACACTTCGGTTACCGTCACAGATCCTTCCCGCACCGGATCGATCCTCTTCGGACAGACTGCCCAGCACCAGCACAGAACCTCTGTGTTCAGAGTTTCTTTTCTTGTTCAAGGCGGCGCCGACGGCGCCGCTGATCCGGCCCTCATCAACCCGAACCGCCAGGCGCGGGCGTGCGGCTGGCGCCGGTCCCGCGCGGCGGTTCGGAGGCCGGGCAGCACCGCCGACGCCGCAGTAAAGAGGATGTCCTCGCCGGACGGGCAGGTCTCCGAGATGGAGGGGAGGCGCGCCCGTTGCGTCCGTGTGTGGCCTGCCGCCATCTCGTCGACCTCCCGTCGGGCTATCACGCCGCGTCAAGGGGCAGTCAGCAAGCAAGCGCCGGGCAAGCTCGAAGGTGCCCCTTGACGCGGCGCGATCGGGCGTTGCCAGGTCGACGAGATGGCGGAGAGGCCACCCACTTGTGAGTAAGCAGAGGACATCACCCCTCTAGAGTCCCCTTCCCGGGTGATGTTTGCAGCCACGATGAAAAGGACCACTCCGGCACCAGATACACAAATACCGAAGATCATTATTTCTTCCCAATCAAGCAAGACTCCAAGAAAGGCCACCGCAAGTCCACCAAAAAACAGCCATAACGAGACATTAAACATAGAAAAAGAGTCGGCTTGCGCATGGATTCTGTTACACGAGCGCACGCAACGACGACGAGCCGCAATGATCAGCAACAGTCACAAGATCAACACCACACATTACCCTCATCAATCAATGATCAAGAACCGCGAACATGACTCACCGATGACCAGTTGCTAACGCGAATCGCGCAGGTAACGACCCACACCAGCCATCGACGAGTAACCGCAAACAAGATCGAGTTCTAATCTCTAGGTCGCAGGTTCGAGTCCTGCCGAGGGCACACCGTGCCTGGTCAGGGCTTTCCCTGACCAGGCAGGCGATCCCCGCCGCAGGCCGGATGGGCGATAAACGGGCGATTTTCGCGCCGCCGCACACTTGGCGGTGCGCGATGACCGCACTGTCCACAGTGATCACCGTCGGCGATCGCGTGATCACCGGCACCCGCCACCGCGCCCGGCACATCGCCATCCGCCCCGGTGCGGCGGAGTACTGGCAGGTCTCGTGGTTGCCCGATCGCACCCTCGATCGCAACAAAGCAATAACGGCGATGGTGGCCATCGAACTCATCCAGCCGACCACAATCCTCACCGAGCCACACACCCTCGACCGCCGCTTCCACGTCCGCTCGCCCGAGTGCTGGTGCTCGCCGGCGTTCACGATCCCCGGTACCACGCCGGCGATGGCGTGGGTGGGTCCGCCGTGGCCGACGGCGACCCGATCGACGCCGAGGGCCAGCTGATCGAGGACCACCGGTGAGCCGCCGCGCGCCGACACGGCGCCTGACGGTTCGCCGCGCGCGGGTGGTTCTGCTCGCCACGGCGCCGCTGTTCCTCGTACTCGAGCTGCCAGCCAGGTGGTTCGCTCTCGACGGGTGGCGTACACCGGTACTCGCGGTGGCGACAGTCACGGTGCTGCCCGCGGCGCTCATCGCGTTCGTCGGCGTGTGGACGACGAACGGAGCAGGCCGATGAGCGGCCGTGAGGAACCGCTCGTGAACCCGCTGACCAGACAGCCGGCCAGCAGGTGAAAGCGAATCCGGCGGGCTGCCGGGGTGTGGCGCCCGGCGGCCCACGTCAGCGGCCGGTGAAGAGCAATCCCGCTTCCCGAGCTCGCAGCCCGGCCTGGAACCGGGTCCTGGCGCCCAGTTCGTTCATCAGGGTGGCCACATGCCGCCGGTAGGTACGTACCGACATGCCCAGCCGGCGTGCCGAAACCTCGTCGGTGCAGCCGCTGGCGAGCATCTCGCCGATCGCCGTGCGGAGTTCGGAGGACGCGACCTCGCCACGGCCGTCGGCACCGGCCACCTCGGACGTCGCCGTTTCCCACTGATGTTCGAACATCTCGTGCACGCGAGCGACGACCATCGGGTTGCGAACCAGTACCGCGCCCGCCGCGGGCTCGTCGCCGGGGCAGATCGACGCCAGCACCGCCCGGCGGTCGAACATGGCCAGACGGAACCACAGCTGTGGCAGGGAACGCACCTCTGCCCCGGCCTTCGTCACCTTGTCCGCGTACGACCGGAACGCCAGTTTGGACAGCACACTGTGCTGGACGATCACCCGTACCCCGATGCCACGCCGCAGCATGTCCATTTCACCAGGCAGTACGTCACCGAGGACCGTACCGCTGAGATGTGTCGTCGCGAACTCCGAAGAGCACTCGCCTGCCATCCGGTAGACCGCGATCCGCGTCGGCTCACCGGGAGCCAGGAAGGTGAAATCCTCACCCGAAGACTCGGCGTTACGTGCCTGTTCGTAAGCATTTCCCAAGTCCTGCAACGTTTTTCGGGTCTCCTCGATGAAGCGCTGCTTGGCGTACAGCTCGGAGAGCACCGGGGTCAGCAGTTCCGCCTCTGCCCATTCCGGTGACGTGGCACGGAAACGGCCGTCGGTGTCGGCAGGACGGACCAGACGCGCGGCTTCCAGCCGGGACAGCGCGGCGGCAGCGTGTTCGGGCGACATATCGGCCTCGCGCGCCACGAGTTCGGTGTCCAGCGTCTCGTAGCGCAGCGTCAGCCGGTACAGGTTCAGAGTTTCCTCGTCGATCGCGTGCGCCGACTGCATCGCCCGGTCCCTTCGCTGGCCACCACCGTGTTCCGCGATCGACGGTAGGACACCGAGAGGCGCGCGGCCCAGGTGCGAGCGGCGAAGTTGGGTGCAAAGCCTCAGTCCCTACGACTGAAGTTGTACTCCGCCGCCCGGATCACCCGCTCTCCCATCTCCCGCAGGTACTCCGCCAGCTCCGGCGGCTCCTGAACCTCGAAGTCGCAGCCCAGCAAGGCCATGCGGAACGCGATCCATTCCAGCGAGTCCGCCCTCGTCCGCAGCCGGCAGCTGTGCTCGTCGATCGGTTCCAGATCCGCCCGCACCCCGCCCATGCGCCGGCGTACCTCCTCGATCGGGGCGCGCAAGGTCACCACCGCGCGGTAGGTGGGCGACCGCTCGAACAGCTTGCTCGAGACGTAGGCGGCGGCGTCCTTGGCCGGCAGTTCCCGAGGCGTGGTCCGGACGCCGGTGAGGAACGGCTCCCGCATCCGGTCCGCCCGGAAGATCCGCCAGTCCGAGCGCTCGTTGTCCCAGGCCACCAGATACCACCGGCGTTTCGTCGACACGAGCCGGTGCGGCTCCACCAGCCGCCGCGTCTCGCTCCCGTCCGCCGCCTGGTAGTGGAAGCGCAGCCGCTCGTGCTGGGCCACCGCGACCGCTATCAGCGCCAGGTCCTCCGGGTCGACCTGCGGGCCGTCCCCCGGCAGCAGGGGCTCGGTGGCCGTGTTCAGTGCGTCGACCCGGTGCCGCAGCCGTGAGGGCAGCACCTGCAGCAGCTTCGCCAGCGCGCGAACCGAGGATTCCCCGATGCCTTCCACCGCGTGCCCGGCCGCCGTGCGCAGGCCGACCGCGATGGCCACCGCCTCCTCGTCGTCCAGCAGCAACGGGGGCATCGCGTGGCCGGCGACCAAGCGGTACCCGCCGATCGCGCCCATCGACGCCTCGACCGGGTAGCCCAGCTCACGCAGCCGGTCGATGTCGCGGCGGATGGTGCGAGCGCTGACCCCGAGCCGTTGGGCCAGCTCGCTGCCCGGCCATTCTCGCGGGGTCTGCAGCAGCGAAAGCAGGGCCAGCAACCGGGCGGGCGTGTCCGTCATGACTTCGAGTATCCCACCGTTGTGGGTCATGATCTGACCTACATGGGTTCTACCGTCGGTCGCAGCGACGACGAGGGAGAACGCCATGACCACCAGCCTGACCACCCCGACCAGCGTCTCCGGCTTCCTGCCGGCGGCCCAGCCGTTCGATCTGCGCACCTCGATCCGGTTTCTCCAGGGCTTCGGCGCCTGCAGGGGCGACCAGATCATGACCGAGGACACGCTGACCAAGGCGATCGCCCTCGGCGGCCAGGCCGTCGTGTTCAAGGTCAGCCCCGCCGACGGCGGCGTCGAATACGCATTGCACTCGGACCGGCCGATTTCGGCGGATCTTCGGGACGAGGTGCTCTTCAAGATCGACGGCTACCTGAGCCTGTCCGACGACCTCACCGAGTTCTACGCCCAGGCGGCGGGCGATCACCCCGGCTACGCGCGCTTGGTCAAGGCGCTCTGGGGGCTGCACCAGGTCCGGTTCCTGACCGTGGCGGAAATCGGTGTCTGGGCGGTGCTTTCCCAGCGCACGCCGAAGAACGTCTCCACCGCGCTCAAACGCCGGATCACCGAGCGGTTCGGCCGCACGATCCGCTACGACGGGCTGCAGTTCCAGGCCTTCCCCGAGCTCACGGATCTGCGGCAGCTCGAGGTCGACGACTGGCTGGCGATCGTCAAGAACGCGCGCAAGGCCGAATACCTCACCAGCCTTGTCGAGGGGTTGCTGGACATCGGCGAGGAATACCTCCGCACCGCCTCCTACACCCAGGCGACCAAGGCCCTTCGCGGTATCAAAGGAGTCGGCGAGTTCTCAGCCGCCGCGATTCTCCTGCGCGGGCTGGGCCGCATGGATTTCGTACCGCTGGAAATGCCGAACTTCGCCGACGCCACGGCCAGGATCTACGGCCCCGGATACGACAACCAGCGCCTGCGCGGCCGGTACGGCGACAATCTCGGCTACTGGGCCTACTATCTGCACACCGGCCTCGGCGCCCTGCGCGACGAAGCACTGGGTCCGGTCGCGTGCGGCACCGGACGATGACCTTTTCCTGTCATCGTGACGAGATGGACGCGACGGGTGAGCACGCTCGACCATTGACGGAATGAACTCTTCGATGAGCGGCCGGATGCCGGGCCCGTCGTGGCGTTATGACTGGGGGCGCGGGGCGCCGACGCCGCCGAGGTCTGTGGGTGCGCGGGGGGGTGTGGGGGGGGGTGTGGGGGGGGGGGGG
>NZ_JBHYIK010000049.1:34181-58124 GCF_042739735.1 Amycolatopsis sp. NPDC059027
TTAGCAGGCCCGGCCCGCGCGCGCCGTCTTCAGCCTCCTCAGTTACTCAAACCACAGGCCGGCGCGGGGGCCGGGGGGGCGCGGCCGCGGGCCCGCGGGCCGGGCCCCCCCCGCCCCCCCGCTCCCGTCGTACTGGGCTCGGCCGATGCCGGGTTCAGCCGTGCGGAGCTGGCGCGTGCCGTCGAAATCGCGGCCGAGGTGGTCACTCCCCACCATCTGGTGCTGGCATTGGCCGGATCGACCGAGGAATTCGCGGCCCCGCCAAGGAATCCTTTCGACGCCGCGACCCTGTTCATGGCGGCATTGCCGCCGGAGGACGTCGGTGAGTCGGCTGACGCCGCGCGGTCCGTCGTGGCCGCGGGCGGGCGATTCCACTGCGCGCGGTCGCTCGAAGCCGGCGCCGTGCTGGACGAACTCGGCGCCGTACAGGCGACCGACCTCGCCGTCCGCACCGATCTGCTGTGCCTGATCCGCCGGACGCTCGAACGCGAACTCGCCGCGGGCCCGATCGCCACGCTCGCGGTCTTCGAAGGACTGCAGCGCGATCCTGGCCACGACGCGGAGTCACGCCGAGCCTCGTTGCCGGCGCTGCACGCGAGACTCGGTTCGCGGCTGGCCACCGTGTGGTGCGCCGGCGGACCGGCGGACGCCGAGACGGTCGCCTTCTTCACCAGCACCGGGCTACGGGTCCGCGGCCTTCTTCGCTGACGGCTCACCGCGAAACACACGAGTCCCCCGGGGGTTGGGGGCCCACCCGGGGGACTCGTGTCATTCAGATGGCTCAGGCGGCCGGCTGCTCGGCCTGCCGGATCTTCTTGGGCAGCGCGAACATCAGGACGAACGCGAGCGTCAGGCCGCCGACGACCCACCACAGCCCGTTCCCGAAGGCCGTGCTGTAGACCGACGCGCGATCGGCGCCGGACGGTGGGACCTTGCCGACGGCACCGAAGAACGCGATCGAGACCAGGCCGAGCCCGAAGGCCCAGCCGAGCTGCTGCACGGTGCTGATCAGGCCGGACGCCGAGCCGGAGTGTTCGGCGGGCACGTCGGACAGGATGGCGTCGGTGATCGGCGAGATGATGAGGCCCATCCCGAAGCCCATCACCAGCAATGCCGGGATCATCTCCCACGTGGTGATGCCGGTGCCGAGCCACGAGACCAGCAGGATGTAGATCAGCACCCCCGCCTTCATCACGAGCGCGCCGCCCTGCAGGACCTTGCGGCCGAACCGCGGCACGAGCAACGCGACGGACATCCCGGCGGCACCGCCGACAGCGAGCGAGAACGGCACCGCGGTCAGCCCGGCCTGCAGGGTGTCCCAGCCCAGCCCGGTCTGCATGTACAGCGTCCAGATCAGGAAGAAGATGCCGGTGGTGGCGCCGAAGACGAGCTGGACCGCGATGCCGGCGGCGAAGCTCTTGATCCGGAACAGCGAGAGGACGACCAGCGGCGAGCCGGTCTTCCGCCGCTCGAAGGCGAGGAACAGGCCGAACACCACGACGCCCGCGGCCATGCTGACGAACGTCCACAGTGGCCAGCCCAGTTGCTCGCCCTGGGTCAGCGGGAACAGGACCAGCAGCAGGCCCGCCGTGGCCAGCACCGTGCCGCCGATGTCGACGCGCAAGGCGTTGGGGCTCTTGGACTCGGTGATGAACCTGGCGCCGAGCACGAGGCCCGCGATACCGATCGGCAGGTTGACGAGGAAGATCGGACGCCATTCGAGGCCGAAGATGTTCCACTGGGTCAGCAGCGCGCCGAGCAGCGGGCCCGCGACCGCGCCGAGGCCGACCATCGCGCCGTACATGCCGAACACCTTGCCGCGCTCCTCGGCGGGGAAGGTGACGTGGATGATGGACAGCACCTGCGGCACCATCATGGCGCCCGCGACTCCTTGCAGGATGCGCGAGACGACCAGCATGTCCGGGCTCGCGGAAAGACCGCAGAGCGCCGACGCGACCGTGAAGCCGGCGATACCGAGCAGGAACAGGCGCTTGCGGCCGAAGATGTCACCCAGCCTGCCGCCGGTGATCAGGCCCAGCGCGAAGGCCAGCGCGTAACCGCCGGTGATCCACTGGACGGCGCTGAAGGAGGCGCCGGTGTCACGCTGGATGCTGGGTACCGCGATGTTGACGATGGTGACGTCGACGAGATCCATGAAGGCGGCGGTCATCACCACCGCGAGGGCGAGCCAGCGGCGGCTGTCCGCCACGGGGGACGCTGTGGGTGCCACAGCAGTGGGGGCGATGGTCATCCGTCTCTACCTTTCCTGCTCTTCGAACCGAACATCGGTGACGCTAGCTCCGGAGTAGGCCAGTTCCTGCCCTACATCGGCAGTGGGTGGGGCGGGCTTCACCCGGCGGGGCCACCACATGGCCTCCCCCAGGTCGAGAGTCAGCGCGGTGACCAGCACCGAGCGGACCACGAAGGTGTCGATCAGCACGCCGAGCGCGACGGTGAATCCGAGCTCGGCGGCGAACACCATGGGCAGCGAGGCCATCGCCGCGAACGTGCCGGCCAGCACGAGCCCCGCCGAGGTGATCACGCCGCCGGTCGCGGTCAGGCCGGTCAGCGCGCCACGCCGGGTACCGGTCCGCAGGGACTCCTCCCGGACCCGGGTGACAAGGAAGATGTTGTAGTCCACGCCCAGTGCCACCAGGAACGTGAACGCCTGCAACGGGAAGGCGGCGTCCATACCGCCGAAGTGGAAGACGTGGTCGAACACCAGCACGCTGATGCCCATCGTGGCGCCGTAGGACAGCACCACGGTGCCGACCAGCACAAGCGGCGCTATCACCGCCCGCAGCAGCAGGACGAGGATGCCGAACACCACCAGCAGGATCGCCGGGATGACAACCCACGCGTCGCGCGCGGCCCCGTCCTGCATGTCCAGCGTTATCGCCGGGCCGCCGCCCACCTGGGCGTCCGCTCCCTTGACGCCGTGCACGACGTCGCGCACCTGCCGCGCGGTCGCCAGCGCCTCCGGGCTTCCCGCACCTGCACGCGGCGTGGCCAGGACAAGGGTCCTGCCGTCCTTGGCGTCCAGCTGCACGACGGTCGCCACGGTCGGCAGCAGGGACAGCGCCAGCCGCACTTCGTCCGAAGTGGACGAACTGACGACCGTACAGATCGGGTTCCCGGCACCCGCCGGGAAGTGCCGCGATTGCAGCTGGTCACCGAGAACGGCTTCGGTGACCTTGGTGAACTGGCGGTCCTGCGGAATACCCTCCGCGTGCATGCCGATCATGGCCAGCGCGAACGAGCCGAGCACCGCGGCCGTGCCCGCCCAGATCCACCGGGGTTTGGCGGCGACGAACGTGCTGACCCGTCCCCACACACCGGCGCGGGACGGCGGGAGCGCGCCGAAGGACGGTTTGACCGGCCAGAAGACCCAGCGCCCGCAGATGACGAGCAGCGCGGGCAGGAGGGTGGTCATGGCCAGCAGGGCGACCACGATGCCGACAGCGCAGACCGGGCCAAGCCCCCGGGTGGAGTTCACGGTGGCGAGCAGCAGGACGAGCAGGCTCACCGCCACCGTGGCGGCGCTGGCGAAGATCGCCGGGCCGGAACGGCGCAGTGCACGGGCCATGGCCTCGTGCCGATCGAAATGCACCAGGAGTTCTTCGCGGTACCGGGCGATCAGCAACAGCGCGTAGTCCGTCGCCGCGCCGAACACCAGCACGCTCAGGATGAAGCTGCTTTGCGAGTTCACCACGACACCGGCGTACTTCGCGAGCACGGCGATGACAGCCTCCGAGGTGAAGACCGCGGCCACCGCGGAGATCACCGGCAGTAGCCACAACGTCGGGCTCCGGTAGGTGAAGAGAAGAATCGCGACGACCACGACCACGGCGACGATCATCAGCAGGTCGGCGTCGCCGAACGCCCTGCCGGAGTCCGCGGCGTAGCCACCAGGTCCGGTGACGTGACTGACGAGCCCGTCACCGTTCGCCGCCGCGACCGCCTTGAGCCGGTCTACGACCTTGGCGATCCCTGTCCAGCCGGATTCCCCGACCCGGACCGGCACCACTGTCTCCACGGCCTCGAGGTCGTCGGCGACAAGCGGCAGCTGCACTTTCCCGGTGACGTCCTCGAGCCGCTGGAAGACGGCCGCGTCCGCGTTGGCCTTCTCCACGTCGGCGGGCCTCAGCCCGCCCGGCCGCGAGTAGACGACGCTGGCCGGCATCGTGCCGCCTGAGCCGAACTTCTGCGCGGCGGCCACGAATCGCGCCGATTCCGACGAGCTCGGCAGCCACGCGGAAATGTCGTTCTTCTGCGCCGATCCGAGCATTCCAGCCAGCGAGAACGCCGGAATCAGCAGCAGGATCCACGCGACGAGAGTCACCCATTTTCCCCGGCGCCCGCTGGGCAGGGCCGCGAGTCCACGCACCATGGTTTCAGCCCTCCTCAGGTGTGCTGGACGCTGACGTGCCACGAACCGCCGGCGCGGTTGGTGATCCGGACATGCCATTCCACGGTGATCGGGATTCCCGCGATGATCACGTAGAAATCGGCGGCGACGGAAACAGTGCCGGTCCCGTTCCCGGTATAGGACACCCAGTCCTTCAGTGCGTCGTAGGCGAATCCACCGTAATGGCAGATCCCACCACTCGCCGAAAGGACCGGGCCGTCCTGGCGCAGCTCGAAGTCGACTCCGGCGTGCCAGGCGTCGCAGCTGTACGCGGAGCACAGCCGCACGGTCCGGGTGGCCCCGGTCGTGCTGAACGTGGCCGTGTTGACGCATCCTGCCTGCGGCACACCGCCGGGGTACTTCTGGTGCAGGAAATCGCATTCCGCGGCCGAGCCGGTGTATTCGACGCGGGCGGTCCCCACCGGCGGCACCTCCGCGTCGACGATGAGCTTTCCGGACAACGGAGCCGGCCGCCCGACAATACTGTTCCCGGCGGCTCGCGCCGGCGTTTCGGCCGTTCCGCCGAGAAAGGCGGCCGACGCACCGAACGCGACGGCCAGTACGATGACCGCCGACACGCCGGCTTTCCGAAATCGGGACACGGTGCTTGTCTCCTTCACTTTTCCGGCATACTCGAGTCTGCCCGGCTTTCGCGTGCACGGGAAACAGGGGCAAGCTGGCATGTTCCGGACTGGCAGTTTCCTGCCGTCGGGGAAATCACCACCAGATACTGTCGGAATCACGCCATGGCTCGCGACGGGTCCACGGCGCCGGTTCGGGAGGGGCCGGTGCCGCGGGCCCGGCCCCTCGCTCCAGCAACGCGCACAGTGCGCCGAGCAGAGCCGCGATCTCTTCGTCCGACGGGTTGCCCCGCCGGATCCGCACCGCCGGGTCGTCGCTCATGTCGGCACGTTCCCGTGCTTGCGACGCGGCAGGGCCGCCGTCTTCCCGGTCAGCATCCGCAGCGCACGCACGAGGATCTCGCGGGTGTGGCGTGGATCGATGACGTCGTCGACGAGCCCGCGTTCCGCGGCGTGGTACGGGTGCATCAGCTCACCGCGGTACTCCTCGATCCGCCGTGCCCTGGTCGCGGCCGGATCGGCGGAGGCCGCGATTTCCCGGCGGAACACGACATTGGCCGCGCCCTCCGCTCCCATCACGGCGATTTCGTTGGTGGGAAAGGCGTACGACAGATCGGCGCCGATGGACCGCGAGTCCATCACGATGTACGCGCCGCCGTAGGCCTTCCGCACGATCACCTGGATCCGGGGCACCGTGGCGTTGCAGTAGGCGTAGAGAAGTTT
Source organism: Amycolatopsis sp. NPDC059027 (assembly GCF_042739735.1). Classification (NCBI taxonomy): domain Bacteria; kingdom Bacillati; phylum Actinomycetota; class Actinomycetes; order Pseudonocardiales; family Pseudonocardiaceae; genus Amycolatopsis; species Amycolatopsis sp. NPDC059027. The sequence continues at coordinate 39,894 of NZ_JBHYIK010000049.1, forward strand.
CGCGCCGTGCCGGATGATGCCGTTGTGCTCCTGGTCGACGCCGGGCAGGAACCCCGGAACGTCGACCAGGGTCACCAGCGGGATGTTGAACGCGTCGCACGTGGTGACGAAGCGGGCCGCCTTCTCCGCGGAGTGGATGTCCAGCACACCCGCCAGGGTCAGCGGCTGGTTCGCCACCACACCGACGACCTGACCGCCGATCCGCGTCAAAACGCAGAGCACGCTCGTCGCCCAGCTCTCGTGCACTTCGAGGTACTCGCCGTCGTCGACGATCTCCGTGATCACGTCCCGCATGTCGTACGGCAGGGCCGCCTCGGCGGGGACGAGGCCGAGCAGCCGCTCGCTGCCACGGTCGATCGGATCGCCGGCGGTGACCGCGGGCGGCTTCTCGAGGTTGCTCGCCGGCAGCAGCGAGATCAGGTACCGGACGTCCTCCAGGCACGTCCGCTCGTCGTCGTAGCTGAAGTGCGCCACACCGGAGACACCCGCGTGCACATCCGCGCCGCCGAGCTCGTTGTGGGTCACCTTCTCGCCGGTGACCGTCTCGACGACGTCCGGGCCGGTGACGAACATCTGCGAGGTTTCCCGCACCATGAACACGAAGTCGCTCAGCGCGGGAGCGTAGGCGGCACCACCGGCGCACGGGCCGGTCATCACGGAGATCTGCGGGATCACCCCGGACGCGGCGACCGCGCGCCGGAAGATGCCGCCATACCCGGCGAGCGCGCTCACCCCCTCCTGGATCCGCGCGCCCGCCCCGTCGTTGAGGCCGACGATCGGCGCGCCCGCCGCCAGCGCCAGGTCCATCACCTTGTGGATCTTCTCGGCATGGGCCTCGCCGAGCGCGCCGCCGAAGATCCGGAAATCGTGCGCGAACACGAACACCGTGCGTCCCTCGACGGTGCCCCAGCCGGTGACGACGCCGTCGGTGTGCGGCCGCCGGTCCTCCAGCCCGAAGCCGGTGGCTCGGTGCCTGCGAAACGGCTCCACCTCCTGAAAGCTGTCCTCGTCCAGCAAGAGCGCGATGCGTTCGCGGGCGGTCAGCTTTCCCTTCGCGTGCTGGGCCGCGGTCGCGCGGGGGACACCCTCGGCGATCGACCGGCGCAGACCGGCAAGTTCGGCGACCCGCGCCGCGACCGGAACCGTCGCCGGCGACGACGCGAAGTCCCGCTCGAGCCGTTCGTCGACGGCGGTCACGATCGCACCGACCAGTGGTAGAACCGCTCGGCCATGGCGTCGCGGGGCGACCGCCAGGTCCGCTCGTCGTACGGCTTGATGTGCTCCGCGAGTTTCTCGTTGACGTCGACGAAAAGCTCGTGACCGCGTACGTCCTCGACGCGTTGCGGCCCGCCCTCATCGGTCTCGAAGAGGTGGAAGTAGAGGCCCTGGTAGCGGAACAACTGCCGGCGCGTGACGCCGACCAGCCCGGGCAGCGCGGTCCGGTCCGACTCGGCGAAGATACCGGCGACCCGGTCCGCCGCGTCCGGTGTCATCCTGGCCACGATCAGTGTGCTCGTCATGGGTGTGTCCAATCAGGTTGTGGCGGGCGTCTTTTTCCGGGGCCGGGCCACCGCCCAGCGGGTGCGGATCGGCTTCTCCACGAAGGTGTAGAGCAGCCAAGCCAGCACGAGACTGGCCAGCAGATCGATCGCGATGATCCCGAACGCGGCGGGGATCGAGAACAGCTTTCCGTTGCGCAGCAACGTTCCCCCGCCGAAAACCACGATTCCGTGCACGAGGTAGAACGCATAGGACATGTCGCCGAGCTTCGCCCACACCTTGCCCCGCAACAGGGAGCGCCTGTGCTTCACGTCCGTCGCGGCCGCCGCGGCGACCAGCAGCGCCGCCGGGAGGATCTCGACGAAGGACAGCTCGTAGGTGAACGGCAGCAGGAGCCCGAGCCCGGCGGCGACGACGTAGATGCCCGCGGCGGGCAGCAGCCCGAGGTTGATCCAGCGGCCGGTCTTGATGATCCGGCACATCACCATGCCGAGCACGAAGTCCAGCATGCGCGTGGGTGGCGCGGTGTAGACCATCCAGAACTGGGTCATCCCGATCGGGGACGAGAACGGGAACGCCGGCGTGCCCGGCACCAGGTAGTGCGAGACGCTGGTGATCACCAGCACGGCCGCGACGATGCCGCCGACCCACCACCACAGCCGGCCAGGGGCGATCCGGTTGACCTGCTTGAGGATCCACGGGAACGCGAGGTAGAACGGGATCTCGCAGGCCAGCGACCAGGTGGACCCGTTGAGCGCGGCCCAGATGTCGTAGCGCGGCACCCAGGACTGCACCAGGAAGACGTTCGGCAGCACCTGCCCGAGCGTCGCGCCGACACCCACCAGGCAGATCAGCATCGTGACCAGGTGACCGGGGTAGATACGGACCAGCCGGCGGCGGATGAAGCCGCCGTAGGTGTCGGTGGGTTTCGCGAGCCACGTGAGCAGGAATCCGCTGAGCACGAAGAAGAACGAGACGCAGCCGAACGCGGCGACCCGGAACACGGCCTCCAGCCCGTCACCGAAGGCCTGGTTCGCGAACGGGTTGACGCCGGGCAGTGGCAGCAGGGAGTGGTCCATGAACACGGTCAGCGAGGCGAACACCCGGAGACCGGGCAGCGTCGTGAGCCGCATCTTGACGGTTTTCGGGGCCGGCGGCGTCGCCACGGCCCCGGTCTCGGGGATGGTGGAGGTCATGAGCCTTCCTCGGTTTCTCGCCTCAGGCGGCCGCGCGCGTCTGTTCCTCGGACAGCCCGAGCAGCCGGACGGCGTTGCCTGCCAATATCGCGTTGGTGTCCTCTGTGGACAGATCCAGCTCCGTGACCGCGCGGACGAGGTCGCCGACCTCGTGCGGCAGCGGCGGGGTGTCGGTGCCGAACACCACGTGCCCGGCACCGAACACGGACACGTTGGTACGCAGGGCATGCGAGCTGTGCGACGCCGTGTCGACCCAGATCTGGGAGAAGTAGCCGCTCGGCCGCCGGGGCAGCGCGGGACCGCCGGAGGCCTTCCAGTGCCGGGGCGCGTGCGCCAGGTCCAGCCGGTCGGCGAGCAGGCCGAGCGCACCGCCGCCGGTGGCCGCGATGACGCGCAGGCCCGGATCGCGTTCCAGCCTGCCGCTCATGATCAACGTGGCCAGGCCGAGGTGCACGTCGGAGAACCGGCCCAGCTGTTCGACGAGCCCGAAGTGCCGCAGCGCGCCCGAACCGACCGGTTCGGCGGGCGGGTGCAGCATGATCGGCACCCCCGCCTCGGCCGCCAGCTCGAAGAAGCCGTCGGCGCCGGTGTCGTCCAGGAACTTTCCGCGCACCGAGGTATTCACGATGAAGCCGACGAACTCCGGTCGGCGCACCAGCTCCGCGGCCGCGGCCAGCTCGGCGTCGGTTCCGAACGGGTTCACGTAGGCGTATGCGAGCAGATGCCCCGCATGCGCCCGGACCGTCTCCCCCATCCAGTCGTGGAAGGCCGCGAGCCTGTCCGCGGGCTGGGCGTAGTTGTCCAGCCCAGGAATGCGGGTCATGGTGCCGAACCCGACCGGGCTGCCGACGACGGTCAGGCCGACACCCGCCGCCAGCTTGCGTTCGATCATCCCCCCGATGTCCCCGAGACTCGGCGGCATCGGGTACCTGGCCAGCAGTTCGGGCGCCGTCACATGCCCGTGGACGTCGATGATCATGCCGGCACCGCCAGGTGCGCGGGCCGCACGACGGCCACCGCGTCCAGGTGCCCGAGACCGTGTTCGGCGCCCTGCCGGAACAGGTCGCCGGAGGCCTCGGTCACCGGTGCCGCCACCCCGCTCGCCTTGGCCAGATCGAGGGCCAGCCCGAGGTCCTTGGCCATCAGGTCGAGCCGGAACGCCGCCGGCTCCAGGCGGCCGGCTTGGGCGAGCATGCAGCGGAACGCCACCACCGGCGAGCTGTAGCCGCTGCCGCCGAGCACACCGAGCACGGTCGCCCGATCGAGCCCCGCGGCCTCGCCGATGTCCACCGCCTCCGCCAGCCCGGCGAGCTGCACGCCGAGGAACAGGTTGAGCGCGATCTTCATCTGCGCACCGGTCCCCCACGCGCCCAGCACGTTCACGTCCTTGCTCAGGTCCGCCAGCAGCGGACGCGCCGCCGCGACGTACTCCGCCGGGCCACCGACGAGCGTCCGCAGTTCACCGGCCCTGGCATGGTTCGGGTTGCCGAGGACACGCGCCTCCACGAACCGGAAACCCGCCTTCTCCGCGCGGTCACCGAAGTCGCGGGCCGCCTCGGCGGACGTCGTGCTGGCATCCAGCAGCAACGCTCCTTCCCGCAGGCCGACGGCGGCACCGTCCGGGCCGAACACGGCCTCCTCCACGGCGCCGGCATGGGCCAGGCTGACGAGGACCGCGTCCGCGCCGCGGGCCGCCTCGGCCGGGGTGCCCGCCGCGAACGCGCCGAGTTCCAGCAACGGCACCAGCTTTTCCGGAGTGCGGTTCCACACCCGCAGCTCGTGGCCCGCCGCCAGCAGCCGGTGTGCCATCGCGGCCCCCATCGCACCGGTACCCAGCACGGCGATGGTCGAAGTCATGACAGTCCTCCTTCACGAACTGGCGGTCACGCCGCCGTCGACGTACAGCACTTGCCCGGTGACGAAACCGGCCTCCGGCGAGGCGAAGAACGTCACGGCCGCGGCCACCTCGCCCGGAGTCGCGAACCGGCCCGCCGGGATCCGGCGGAGCATCATCTCCGTGAACCGCTCGTCCACGCCCGCGGTGAGCCCGGTCGGGACGAAGCCGGGCGCGACGCCGTTCACGGTCACGCCGTGCGCAGCCCACTCCGTACTGAGCTGTTTCACCAGCAGGTTGACACCGGCCTTCGACGCTCCGTACGCGGAGAACCCCCGCCTGCCACCGAATTCCGCGCGGGTCGAGGACAGGAGCACGATCCGGCCCCGCCGGTCCCCGGCGACCATCCGGCGGCCGACGGCCTGCGCCAGCCAGAAGCTGCCCGACAGGTTGACGCCGATGACCCTGTCCCACTCGCCGGGCTCGACGTCCACCGCCGGCCCGTTCGCGTCGATCGCCGCCAGGTTGACCAGCACGTCGACCGGGCCGAGCTCGGTGGTGACGTCCGCGACCAGTTCGTCCACTGTGGACTTCTGGGCCAGATCGACGACGTAGGGGTAAGCGGTGCTCCCCCGCTCCCCGAGTTCCTTGCAGGCCAGCTCCGCCTTGTCCCGCGTCCGGCCCGCGACCGCGAGTGTGACGCCCTTGGCACCCAGCTGGTCACAGACCGCCCTGCCGATGCCGCCGTAACCACCGACGACGAGTGCGATCCGCTCAGCCATCGGAGGTCTCCTCGTCATGGCGGCGGCTGAGGACGCACCGCATGCTCGCCGCGGCGAAGAAGGCCGCGGTCTTCTCGGGAGTGGACATGTCCCGCTCCGCTTCCAGGTACGGATCCAGCTGCCGCTCCAGCTCACGGACTTCCCGCTGCCTGCCCATGTGCCGGGCGACGTCGATGAACTCGCCGTCGAACTCGATCACGCGGACGACGGTGTTCTGCCGCATGAACACCGAGGTCCGTTTGAGCAGGCCGACGACCTTCCCGTCGCCGTCGCGCACGACATGGTCAGGCCGGCCACTGCGCTCGAACAACCGGACCACCGTCTCCTCGGTTCCCGGCTTGACGTTCCAGGTCAGTGCCCACTGCTGAGACATCGTTGTTGTCCTCCTCCTGATAGTGGTCGTAGTGGTCCCGCCAGTGGCGGGGATCCGGGAGCCCGAGCAGACCCGCGCCGTAGAAGGCGAACCAGTGCACGACCCGGGCGGCCGTCCTCATGCGGGGCGGCCCACCAGGATCGAATTCGGCGGCGTGATCTCGACGATCCGGTCGAGGGCGAAACCGGCGCGGGTGAACAACGCGCGCCACTCCGCCTCGGTGCGCTCGACGCCGCCGACGTTGACCATCATTTCCACATCCATGAACTTCGCGAAGCCCCAGGAGTTGAGCCGTGGGACGACGGCCTCGATCACCAGCACCCTGGCGCCGGGCCGATCCCCGATCGCCGCGCGGACCTTGCCGAGGATCTCCGCGCACTGGTCGTCGTTCCAGTCGTGCAGGACGCTCTTGAGGATGTAGGTGTCACCGCCGCCGGGCACCGTTTCGAAGAACGAGCCGGGAACCAGTGTCACGCGGTCGCCGAACTCCCCGGTGACCGCACTGTCCACAACGGACTGCTGGTCGAACAGGACCGCCGTGGTCGCGGGGTTCGCCTTCAGGATCTCCGAAACGAGGAAGCCCCGCCCGCCGCCGACGTCGACGACCTTGCCCGCCCCGGAAAAGTCGTACCGTTCGGTGATGTCGCTGATCGAGTCGCCGGACAGCGCCAGCATCGCGGCGTCGAAGATCCGCTGGCTCTCGGGGTTCCGTCCCATGTAGGCGAACATGTCCGGCACGTCGTTGATCCGGTTGAACACCGGGGTCCCGGTGCGGACGGTCTCGAGGATCCGGCCGTACGGCCGCCAGGTGAAGTCCTCGCCGAAGAAGATGACGGCCTGACGCAGCGAGCCGGGGACATCGTCACGCAGGTACTCCGACAGCGGAGTCTGCCCGTAGCGGCCTTCGGCGTCCTCCGCGAACACGCCGACACTGGCGATGGCACGCAGGATCCGGTGCAGCGATCGGGAATGCGTGTTCGTGGTGGCGGCGAGCTCGGCCGGCGTCCTCGGCCCGTCCGCCACCAGGTCGGCGATACCGAGTTTGGCGGCGACGTAGAGCGCCTGCGCCACCCACTTTCCGGTCGCCATCAGCAGGATCTGCGCGGACTCCGGCAGGAGCGCGGTGTCCGGCGGATCGGCGACAAGGCCCTCGATCTCGTTGATCGCGGTCATGACCGGCTCTCCTTCGCGTCTGCGCGGTACGAATCGGGCGCCACTTCGTGGATGTTCCGCTCGACCGCACCCGCCCAGTACGGGCGCAGCGGCGTGGTGGTCTGTTTGTGGATCGGCGCGTCCTCCCAGGCCAGGAACGCGGCCGAGGTCTCCCACTCGGAAAGCAGGATGTAGCGGTCGTCGCCGTCGGCGGGCCGCAGCAGTTCGTCGCGGATGTGGCCGGGCGTCCCGGCGACCTTCGCGGTCACCTCCGCGTAGGCGGCCTCGAACCCGGCCTCGTCGCCCTCGCGGATTCGGGCGAGAACCATCACTCGTGCGGTCACTGCGGTGCTCCCATCTCGGTCAGTTCCATGCGGGCGCTGCGGCGCAGCGCGGCCAGCGGGGCGGTGACCCTGTCCTGTTCCTCGCTGGTTTCGAAGCGGTGGAAGGACTCCTTGTCCGTCCACTCGCTGGTGATCACGAACTCGGTGGTGTCGGCGTCCAGGTTTCGCGCGGTGATCTCCTGGCCGAGGCAGCCGGGCACCCCCGCGGCATAGGTGGCCGCGGTCTCGAACCGGTCGATGAACTCCTCGGCGTCGGCGCGGCCGACCCGCATCGTCAAGGTCATCCGGACGGCCATCTCAGATGCCTCCGTCCACATAGAGCAGTGCGCCGTTGACGAACCGGGCGAGGTCCCCCGCGAGGAACAGCACCGTGTCGGCGATGTCGTCGGGGCGGCCGAGCCGTCCCAGCGCGGCCAGGTTCGCGTAGCGCGTGCGCTGTTCGGGCGTCAGGCCGGACACCTGGTCGGTCTCGACGATGCCCGGCGCGACGCTGTTCACGCGGACGTGACGCCGGCCGAGTTCCTTGCAGAGGGAACGGGTCAGGCCGTGCACCCCGGCCTTGGCCGCGGTGTAGTGCGCGCGGTCCGGCATGCCGACCCACGCCACCGCCGAGGTGATGTTGACGATGGACGCGTGGTCGGCGAGCCGGGGCAGCACCGCGCGGACGACGAGGAACATGCCGGTGAGGTTGGTGTCCACCACGCGGTGCCACTCGTCGAGGTCGAGATCCAGCACCGAGGCGCTGCTGACCACGCCGGCGTTGTTCACCACGATGTCCAGTGCGCCCACCCGCTCCGCGAGCGCGGCGACCTCGGTCGGATCGGACACGTCGGCGAAGGCGACGGTGTGCTCGCTCGACAGTGTCTTGAGCTCGTCGGCCAGTTCTTCGGCGGCCGCGCTGGGCCGGGTGCCCACCGCGGTGACCGTGGCGCCGTGCCGCGCCAGTGTCAGCGCGGTGGCCCGGCCGATGCCACGGGTGCCCCCGGTGACGAGCGCGGTCTTGCCGGTCAGGTCGATTCCGGTCATGGGTCTCTCACATCCCCCCGTCGACCATGAGCGTCTGGCCGTTGACGTAGGAAGAGCGGTGGTCGGCGAGAAAGGCGACGACCTCCGCCAGCTCGGACGGCTGCCCGATCCGGCCCAGTGCGCACTGCCCCTCGTAACGGGCCCGCAGTTCGGCGTTCGGCGCGGACATCTCGGTTTCGATGATTCCGGGGGCGATGGCGTTGACGCGGACGTCGCGCCGGCCGATCTCCCGGCTCAGCGCCTTGGTGAACCCGATCAGCGCGGCCTTGCTCGCGGCGTAGTGGGTCTTGCCGGGGGCACCGGTGATGCCGAGGCCGGAGGTGATCGTGACGACGCTGCCGCCGGGCCGCAGGTGCGGCAGCGCCGCCCTCGTGACCAGGTACGGCCCGGTGACGTTGGTGGCGAAGGTCGCCTCCCACTGCTCCGGTTCCAGGTTCTCCAGCAGCGAAAACGGGGCCACGCCCGCGTTGTTGACGAGAATGTCGATGCCGCCGAACTCCTCGGCGCAGCGGCCGACGGCGTCGCGGACCCGCGCCGGGGACGAGACATCGCACGCGAGCGCGAGTCCCTTGGGGGAAGCGGCTTCCAGTTCCTTGGCCAGCAGCCCCGCGGCTTCGCCCTCGGTGCGGTACAGGCCGCACACGCGGACGCCGTCGGCGAGCAACCGGTCCACCACCGCCCGCCCGATGCCCCGGCTCGCGCCGGTGACCAGTGCCGTGCGTGTCATGCCGTTCTCCCTGTGGTGAGTTCGTGGTCCCAGTCGGTCTCGCGTGACACGATCGGGATCAACCGCCTGCGGTCCAGCGACTCCTGCTCCGCCGGGTTGATCCAGTCGCCGAAGCCGCTGCCGGTCGGCGCGGTCCGCATGATCCGGATGAAGCCGCCGCGCACCCTGCCGGGCACCTTGCCCCACTTGACGAGTGCCATGTGCTCGGGCGAGCGGGCGAATTCCTGCAACGACTCGAAGCTCTCGAAGAACGCGATCGCACCGGTGGTCAGCGGGAACCTGAACAGTCCTTTGTGGAACACGAAACCGGGGGTGCGCTTGAGCCGGCGCATCATCTTCCACACCAGCGGCCCGCCGGTGAGGAAACCCTTGAGTGTCAGCCGGGTCTTGCTGATGAAGAGGACCTGCGCCCTCGCCTCGGCGGGCATCAGTTCGAAGTCCTGGGTCAGACTGACGGGAAGCCGGTTCATGACAACGCTTCCTTCCGCAGGGCGCCGAGACCGGTGTGCAGGTAGTAGGCCCAGTAGCCCAGGTGCCTTCCGTACCGGTCGCGCAGCCTCTGGTTGTCGTAGCCCTCGCCGTAGATCGCCGCCGTCGCCTTGGCGAAGTTCGGCATCTCCAGCGGCACGAAGTCCATCCGGCCGAGGCCGCGCAAGAGGATCGCGGCCGCGGAGAACTCACCGATGCCCTTGATCCTGCGCAACGCTTCGGTGGCTTCGTCGTACGGAGCCTCGGCGAGGTAGTCCTCGTGGAGGTCGAGAAGCCCGTCCACGAGGCAGGCCAGGTATTCCGCCTTGCGCCCGTTCTTGACGATCCCGGCCCAGTCCGCGGCGGTCAGGTGCTGCAGGTCGGCCAGCTCGGGGAACGCCTGGTACTCGACGCCGTCCACGGTGAGCTTCCGCCCGAACAGCCCGGTGATCCGGCGTTTCAGCGCCACCGAGACGTTCTTCGGTGTGCGTTGCGACAGCACGGCCCAGACGCCGATCTCCGCGACCGTCAGGAATCGGACCTGGTGCAGGCCCCAGAGGTTCTTCACCAGCCTGGCGAAACCCGGGTGGTCCTCCGCGGCAAGCGCGTAGAACTCCCGGAGGTCGTCGGACAGGCTGAGGTAGCCGTCGATCTTGTCGCAGACCTGGTCGTGCGTGCCGCGCGAGAGGGGGCGGTCGGAATGCAGGACGTAGTCGACGCCGTGCCGGCTGGGCGTCACCTGGAAGACCACCGCGTGGCCGTCGACGGCGATGGCCTTGGTCAGGCTGTCCGCGGTCATCACCTGGTCGCCCTTACAGGCGCCGAAGCCCTCCAGGAACCGGATGGACGTCCGCAGGTCGAACGGCTGCGCGGCGGGCAGTTCCCCGGCGAGCTTCGTCGGGTCCAGTGTCGAGGTCATGACGCCTCCTTGGCGGTGATCGGGTCCAACGCGGCGCGGATGCCCGGCAGCGCGTCGGTGGCGCGGATCGTGGCGACGACGGAGAGGTAGGGATCGGTGACGAGGGTCAGTGGTGCCTTGTCCCTGGCGCCGAAGGCGTGTTCGGCACCGAGCACGCCTTGCCAGTCGAGAGCGAGACCGATCGCCTCGTCCTCGCCGTCGGCGGGCAGGCCGGCCGCCGCGCGCAGCCGCGCCGCCCGTTCCACCTGTCTGGCCCGGCCGGAAGCGATGTCGCGCTCGGCGATCCGGTGCAGGCTGCGTGGCACCCCCTGCAGGTGCGCCACCTGGACGATCGGCACCTCGGCGGTGACCGGGTCCGTGCGGAGCGCGTCGACGAGGTCGTGGCCCGCCTTCTGGGTGATCCGGTTGCCCAGCACGACGACGAGCGGTCGTCCGGCCTTTTCGGACAGATCCACCTCGGTGCCGCCCGCACCGGGGAGAACGACGCCGCGCAGGCTCTTCGCCACCGCGGCCTCCTCGATGGTCCTCTTGATCAGCTCCAGCTGGATGACGCTGTTGGTGTCGATCCGCTCGCGCATCCCGGCGTCGTCGAGGGGCGCGCCGGGTTTCATCCGGAATTCCTGGGTCCAGCGCATGACCGTGCCGCCGCGGGCGTCGGGTTCGTACGTCCAGCGGATGTTCATGTACTCGAAGGGCCCGGTCTCCACCCGGCGCGCCACGACGGTGCGGGCGGCGCGGTCGAGCTCGCGCTCGGACACCCAGCTCCACACGCGGCCCTGCTCGTCGGGGTGCATCGTCAGCCGGAACCGGACGTAGCCGGGCCTGGTCTCGAGGACTTCGGCGGCGGCGTATTCGCTGAACAGCCGTGGCCAGCCGGGGACGTCGTTGGTGATGTCCCATACCAGCTCGAACGGCGCGTTGAGGTGGACGGAATTCTCGGTACGGACGGCCATTCCTACACAGTCCCTTCGACGGAGGCCGGGGCCAGCGCGGCTTTGATCGCCGCGAAGGCGTGGGGTTCGGTGATGCGCGCGACCAGTCGCTGGTCGCTGTCGAGCACCAGGACGACCGGGGTGCGGTCGGCGGGCGTGAAACCGAAGCCGCCGGTCACCTCGCCGTGCCAGTCCAGCGCGATGGTCAGCAGCGCCGGTTCGTCGGCGGGGGGCGCGCCCAGCGCGGCCCGTCGCGCGGCGAGGTCGGCCAGCTGGCCGCGGTAGCCGGCGGCGATGTGCCGGAGCGCCATCGCCCGCAGTGGCTGGGAAACGTCGCGAAGGCAGGCCACCTGCACGACCGGGACCGACATGGTCGCCGGGTGCGAACGCAGTGCCTCGATGATCTCGTGGCCCGCCTTCTGGGTGTGCCGGTTGCCCAGGATCACGACCAGCGGGGCACCACGGCGGGCATCGAAGTCCACTGTGGTCCCGTCGAGCCCGGGAACGACGTGGCCGGCCAGCGCCGACGTGGCGGGCATCTCAGCCGTCCTGACGTGGCAGGGCGGCCAGGAACCGCAGGGTGGCGGACGGCGTCTTGAGCCGTTCGGCGTCCGCGTCGGTGATCGTGACCCCGAACCGGCGGCCCAGCGTGGCCATCAGCTCCAGGTGACCGAGCGAGTCCAGCCCCCACGTCTCGTAGTCGGCTTCCGGTGTTTCGGCCAGCGCCGCGGCCGTGGTGGGGAACCCGCCCTGGGTCATCAGTTCCGCCAGCAGCGCGACGAGCTCACCGGTCTCCAGGTTCGCCTTGTCGAACGTGATGCTCATGGTGCCTCTCCTGTCAGTTTTCGTTGTTCCCGAGCCGGCGCAGGACGACCGCGGCGTTGAAGCCGCCGTATCCCCTGGCCAGCACGACTACGTGACGCAGGTCCGCGGCCCGCAGCTCGTGGACCAGGTCGAGGTCGCTCGCCCACGGCGCTTTCTCGACGACCGGCGACGGCGGCAGTTCTCCGTGGTAGAGCGCCAAGGCGGCGGTCGCGACGTCCAGCGCGGGCGAGCCCGCGTACATCCGGCCGACGAGCGTCTTGGGCAGGCAGATCGGGACCTGCCTGGCGCCGAACACCGCCCGCAGCGCCGCGACCTCCGCCTGGTCCAGCTCCGGGGTCGCGGCGCCGTCGGCGAACACCGCGTCCACGTCGTCCGGCCGCACTCCGGCGTCGGCGATCGCCACGCGCGCGGCTCTGGCAAGGCCGTCGCCGGTCGGCCGGACCGTCGTCGGCCGGCCGTCGTGCGTGGCCGCGTAGCCGACGACCTCCGCGTAGATCCGTTCCGCGCCACGGCCGAGCGCGCGGGACAGCTCCTCGACGAGCAGCATCGCGCCGCCCTCGCCGACCACGTGCCCTGCCGCCGTGGCGGAGAACGGCTGGTACGCCGTCATCGGATCGTCCACAAGGGACAGCCGACCGCCGCGCAGCTGACAGGCCAGCGCGTACGGGCTGATCGGCGCCTCGGTCGCACCGGTGACGACGGCGCGCACCTCCCCGCGGCGCAGCGCTCGCCTGCTCGCCCCGATCGCGTCCAGTCCGCCCGCGGATTCCGTGGCCAGTACCCCGCACGGGCCCTTGGCCCCGTGCTTGATCGCGATCTGACCGGTCGTCGCCGCGTAGAACCAGGCGATGGACTGGTAGGCGCCGACGGCGTGCGGGCCGTCGGACCACAGCTTGTGGATCTCGCGCTGGCCGAACTCGTTGCCGCCCGAACTGCTGGCCGTGATCACCGCGGTGTCGTAGGGGCATTCACCGGGAGTCCGGTGCCCGGAGTCCTCGAGCGCCTGCCCGGCGGCGACCAGGCCGAGCTGGGTCCAGCGGTCGGTCTGCACGGCGATACGGGGCAGCACGTGTTCGGCGATGTCGATGTCGTGCACTTCGCCGCCGACCCGGCACGGGTAGTCGGTGAGGTCGAAGCGGCTGATCCAGCCGAGACCCGACACTCCTTTCCGCACCGCGTCCCAATACGTCGCCGTGCTCGCCCCGATCGGGGTGACCGCGCCGATGCCCGAGATCACCATCCTGAAGCTCATCGATTCACCAGCTCCCTGCTCAGCAGCAGTGCCGACTGGAAGCCGCCGAAACCGCTGCCCACGGTCAGCACGTGGTCGAGATGCGCCGTCCGGGCCTCGATCGGCACGTAGTCCAGGTCGCACAACGGATCCGGCTCGTGCAGATTGGCCGTCGGTGGCACCGCGTCGTTGGCGAAGGCCAGGACGCACGCGGCGGCCTCGATCGAGCCGATGGCGCCCAGCGAGTGCCCGACCATCGACTTGATGGAGCTCACCGGCGCCCGGTAGGCGTGTTCGCCGAGGCTGCGCTTGAACGCCGCGGTCTCGTGCCGATCGTTCTGCTTCGTGCCCGAGCCGTGCGCGTTGATGTAGCCGATGTCCTCCGGGTTCAGCCGCGCCTGACGCATGGCGCGGTCGATCGCCTCGGACATCTCGATCCCTTCGGCGGTCAGGCCCGTCATGTGGTGGGCGTTGCCCGTGCTGGCGAATCCCGAGACCTCGCAGTAGATGTGCGCACCGCGCCTGCGTGCCGATTCGTACTCTTCGAGCACCAGCGTCGCCGCGCCTTCGCCGAGCACGAAACCGTCACGCCTGCGGTCGAACGGCCGGGACGCGGTGGCGGGCTCGGCGTTGTTCGGCGACGTCGCCTTGATCGCGTCGAAACAGGCCACCGAAATCGGCGAGATCGGCGACTCGGCCGCGCCGGCGATCATCACGTCGGCCTCCCCGTCCGCGATCACCGCGCAGGCGTGCCCGATGGCGTCCAGCCCCGACGTGCAGCCGGTGGACACGACCGCGGCGGGCCCGCCAGCCCGGAAGGTGCCCGCGATCTCCGCCGCCAGGCTGCTGGGGACGAGCGCGTCGTACATGAACGGGTGCAGGAACCTCAGGTCAGCCGACCAGCGGGTGGCGTTGTCCGAGGCGGGCAGGTACTCGTCCTCCAGCAGCACGGTGCCGCCGACGGCGGTGCCCATGGCGGTGCCGACCCGGTCGAGGTCGATGCCGTCGCGGTCGAGCCCCGAGTCGTCGACCGCCTCCCGCGCGGCGACCAGCGCGTACTGCACGTACAGGTCCATCCGCCGCATCTCGCGGGCGGTCAGGCCCATTTCCCCGGCGTCGAAATCGCACTCGGCGGCGATCTGGGAGCGGAACGAGGCCGGGTCGAACCGGGTGATCCGCCGGGTGGCCGTGCGTCCGTCCACCAGCAGCGACCAGAACGCCTTGGCCCCGATGCCACCGGGTGCGACCACGCCGACGCCGGTGACCGCCACTCGTCTCCCGGTCATGACCGGACCTCCCGGCGGTCCGTGTGCTCCTCCAGGTCGATGTGGCCGAGTTCGGGCCGGGGCGCGAGCGGGCCGAGGTGGAAGACGAGGAACGCCTCCACGGTGCCGGTGTTGACCAGCCGGTGCGGGGTGTTCTCCGGCACCAGCAGCCCCTCCCCCGCGGCGAGGTCCACGGACTCGTCGCCGAGGTCACAGCGCAGCGCGCCGCGGACGAGGAAGACGAACTCCTCGGAATAGGGGTGCAGGTGGGAACTGATGTAGTCGCCGGGGGCGACAGTCGCCACGCCCAGGAACCCGGAAGTGGATCCGACGGTCCTTGGCGACAGAAGCGTTCGGATCTCGCCGCCTCGCCGCGTGTCGGCGGGAACGTCGAGCATGGAAATCGGCTTAAGACCCGATGCGGCCACGAGCGTCTCCTATGGTTGCGCAGAATTGCTTCGTCGACGATTCACGTACGACCAGCTTGCAAGCGAATCCACCGAAATGAAAGAGCGCGACGATGGCATCAAAATGACAGGGGAATACCGATTACCTGATCATCACGGATTCGACAATGAATCGTGGGACCACCCCGGAATGAGTCGAAGGTTGTAGCCGGGCTACACCGCGAGACGCTTTTTACCCCTGCCTTTCCGGGATAGATCTGTAGCCCGCCCGATGAACGGCGCGAGCCGCGAATCCCGTCACCTCACCCTTCCGGGGGACCCGAACCCGTCACCGATCAGGGGGATCCGTATGTCCGTCGAACCGACCGCACGCGTTGTCAGCACCCCTCGCCCGGCCACGCTGGCCGGCACCCTGCGCGACTGCCTGCTCGAAGCCCGTCCCGTCGTGCAGGTCATCTTCTGCGTCCGGCTCCTCGCCGGCCTCGCGCTCGCCGGCCCCTTCCGGCACGACATTTCGTCGGAAACGCTGCTGGCGGGCGGCCTGGCATGGTGGTGCGCGGTGGTCTTCGTGTACCTGTACAACGGCGCGGCCGACATCGTCGAGGACCGGACGTCACAGCGGAACCGCCCGATCGCCCGCGGCGACCTGCCCAGGGAAACCGCGCTGAGCTGGTGCCGCGCCTTCGCGGGCGCGGCGGTGCTCTGCGGCCTGCGCGCCGGCCCGGTCTTCGCCCTGCTGGTACTGGCCCTGCTGGCCCTCGGCTACCTGTACTCGGCGCCCGGGTTCGGCTTCAAGCGGCACTACCTCGGTGCGGCGGTGGTGACCACGCTCGGCGGCGCCCTGACCTTCCTGGCGGGCTTCCTGCTCGGCGGCGGTGATCTCCCCAGCCCCGACATCATGGTGCTCACCGCGGCGATGTCCGCGTGGATGGGTGGCGTCGGCTCGGTGGCAAAGGATTTCTCGGACGTGAAAGGGGACACCGCTGCCGGACGCCGGACATTGGTCGCCATTTTCGGGCAACGGGTGGCAAGTGTCGTGGTATCCGGGTCCGCACTCTGCGTAGCAGTTTCGTTCACCATTGCCGCGTGGGCCTGGGCGCCGGCCATGCGCTTTTCCGCCGCCACCCTGCTGACCGGGTCCCTTGGTGTCACCTTCCTCGCGATGAACCGCCGAACAGAAAGTCACCCACGTACGCCGTACTGGGCGTTCATGGTCAGCCAATATGCGGCCACACTGTCCGTTCTGTCCGTTTGATCGGCGGGATCGTCGCGCAGTCGTTACCAGTACGCCCACCGCCGAGCACACCCTCTGTTATTGTCACGAGCAGCGCCGACCCCTGGCAAGGGAGAGCGCAACTTCGGAGTAACACTTGGGGGAGGTGTCCGAATTGGGAGATTCGGCTCGCGCGCTCGCAGCTGACATTCTCGATCGAAAATGCAATTCCATTCTGCTCCGCTACGAGCATCAACTGCAGCTCATGGGAAGCCGCCTGCTCAAGGATCCGGACACGCGCGAGGAATGTCTCCGGCAGGCCGGTTCGATCATCGGCGATATCGCGCGAACACTGCGCGGTCAGAAAGTTTTCGACCTGGGACTGTCGAAGAAAATCGGCACCTCCCGTGCGTCCAGCCGCATTCACCCCAGCGAATCGCTGCGGGCCGCGATGGCGCTGTTCGAGGTGATCACCGTGGTCTGCGCGGACTACCTCAAGACCGAGGACGAGCCGACCGAGGCACTGCTGACGCTCACGATCGCCACGAACAAACTGGTCTCCCAACGGATCCGGATGGCATCGAGTTCGTACATGGGTTTCCTGCTACGAAGTATCGAGCAGGCGCACCTGCGGGAACGGCAGCGGATCAGCCGGGAGGTGCACGACCGGATCGGCGGTAACATCGCCGGCGCGCACCGCCAGATCGAATTGTCCACCGCCGTGCGGCCGACCGAAATCGCCCGCGCCGACGAAAGTGTCGACCGGGCGGAGTCGATCCTGCGGCACACCCTCAAAGACGTCCGCGCGCTGGTTTCGGACCTACGCAGCTGGGAACCGGAGGGCGGGCTCGAGCGCTCACTGCAGGCCTACCTCGAACACAACAAGCCCGCCCGGATGGACCACGCCCTGCGGGTCAACGGAGACGAATCCAACCTGTCGCCGGAGATCCACAGCGAAGCGTTCCTCATCATTCGCGAAGCCATCCGCAACGCCGTGCTGCACTCCCAGGCGAGCGGGCTGCTCGTCCAGGTGAACATCACGCCGAACGAGCTCTACGCATTCATCGAAGACGACGGGGTCGGGGTGGATCTCTGCGGCAGGGCACCCGGCTCGCGCACCGCCGGCCTGTCGGCGATGCGCGAGCGCGCCTCGCTGCTGGAGGGAGACCTCGTGATCACGAGCCAGCCAGGCCGGGGGACGCGGGTCGAGCTACTCATCCCCCTGAGACACCGGGCGGACGACAGTGACTGAAGGCCCGATGAAAGTCGTACTCGTCGACGACCACGCGTTGTTCCGGGACGGCGTCAAGCAGATCCTGGAGTTCGAAGAGGACTTCGAGATCGTCGGTGAAGCCGCGAACGGCGACGACGGTGTCGAAGTGGTCCGGCGCGAGCACCCGGACATCGTCCTGCTGGACGTGGAGATGCCGGGCTCGCACGTCCTGCAGACCGCGGCCCGCATCCGCGTCGCCTCCCCGCGAACGACCATCATCATCCTGAGCATGCACGACGACCCGGCGCTGGTGAACCGGCTCGTCGAACTCGGCGTGGGCGGCTACCTGCTCAAAAGCGTCACGCGACTGGAACTGCTGACCGCCATCCGCAGCACGGCAGGGCGTCCCAACCAGGTGATCCTGTCCGTCTCACGGGGATCCTTGCTGCACAACGACAAGCAGGCGCCGGACGTGCTGTCCACCCGGGAGCAGGAGGTCATGGAGCTCACGGCGCTGGCGATGAGCAACTCGCAGATAGCCGGTCGGCTCAACATCTCCGAAGCGACGGTGAAGCGGCATCTGTACAACGTGTTCGGCAAGCTCGGCGCGGTGTCCCGGATCGACGCCGTCAACAAGTACTACCGGGCAGATCAGGCAAACCCGGGTTCGCGGTCCCCTCGCCCGAACTGAAGCGGACACGACCGGCCTCCATCCGCCCGCCGATGTCATGCGTCCGGGGGGGGGGGGGGGGCCGGGGGGGGGCGCGCCCCCCCCCCCCGCGGCGCCCCCCCGGCGCCGCGCGGGGCGCCGAGCGCGGGCGCTA
>NZ_JBHYIK010000049.1:58134-67157 GCF_042739735.1 Amycolatopsis sp. NPDC059027
GCGCCGCCCGCGCGCCCCCGCCCGGCCGAGCATGCGGCGGAGGGGGCGGCGGCGGCGGCCGCGGCGCCCCCCCCCCCGCCCCGCCCCGCACACCCCAGGCGCGACGGCACGGTATGCCCGCAGTCGCTTTCTCATAACAGCTCACCGAAATAGGCAACCAAACGGACACTACTCCGAACAGCCTAATCATCACGTCCAGTGATCCGTGTCACAAACCGAGTATCGGCCGTAACGGATGTAACGACAGCCGTCGCACAACCGATGCGCTCGTCGGGTGAAGCACTTTCACCACGTTTCAGGGGGATCCGAGCACGCGTATCGGAAACGCACGCGAAATGACATTTCCGGATACCGGGTCTTCCGTGTTACGAGTCGTATACGGCAGCGCGGGTCGCGGCCGGGAATTTCCCCGGCGCGGACCCGTGAAGTAGGAGAGTCTCCCGGATGACCACGGTCCTCACCAATGAACCCGGCGCGTCGGCTGCCGAGCCCGGCAGGGTGTCTCGCCGGCCCCGGGCCCGAGTCTGGAACTGGTTCGCGTTCGGGCTCACCACCGCGGTTTTCGTCGTGCTGGCTTGGAACCGGCGCTGGATGAGCGACGACGGGCTGATCGTCCTGCGGACGGTGCGGCAGATCCTGGCCGGGAACGGACCCGTGTTCAACCTCGGCGAACGGGTCGAATCCAATACCAGCACGTTGTGGACCTTTCTGCTCACGGCATTGGCCTGGATCCCCGGGCTCCGGCTCGAATGGCTGGCAGTGCTCACGGGCCTGGTCTGCGCGACCGGCGGGCTGGTGCTCGCTCTCGACGGCGCCCGGCGTCTCGCCGGCTCCGGCGGGTCGGTGTTCGTGGTGCCGGCCGGTGCGCTCGTGGTGATCGCGCTGCCCCCGTTTCGCGACTTCGCCACGTCGGGGTTGGAGACCGGGCTGATCACGCTGTGGCTCGGTGCCACGTGGTGGCTGCTGGTGCGGCACGCCCGGCACCAAGCGAACGAACCGGTGGTCCTGACAGCCATCGTGATCGGTCTCGGAGTCCTCGTCCGCCCGGACCTCGGCCTGTTCAGTGCCTTCGCCGGGGCCGGTCTGCTGGTGCTCACGTGGCGGGGCTGGCGCGCCGCGCTGGTGTGGATCGCCGCGGCCGCCGCGCTGCCGGTCGCGTATCAGATCTTCCGCATGGGCTACTACGGGCTGCTCACCCCGAACACCGCGCTGGTCAAGGAAGCGTCCAACGCGTTGTGGGGCAAGGGACTCACGTACCTGGGCGACTTCGCCGGCCCCTACTACCTATGGGTCCCGCTGGGATTGTGTGCGCTCGTCTCCTTGTTCCTGTTGTGGCGCAAGACCGTGAACAAGCGTGTCGCGGTGGTGGTGGCCGTGCCGCTGCTCAGCGCGCTTGCCCTGGCGCTCTACGTCATCCGCGTCGGCGGCGACTTCATGCACGGACGCATGCTGCTGCCCGCACTGTTCAGCCTCCTGCTGCCGGTGATGGCGATTCGGCTGACGCGCGCAACCGTCGTGCCCACGGTCGCGCTCGCCGCGTGGGCGCTGGTCGCCGCCGGATGGCTGCGGACCGAGTACACGAACCTGACCCGGCCGCTGAACGACGCGACGGGCATCGCCGACGAACGCGCCGCCTACGTGTCCGAAAGCCACCACGAGCACCCGATCCTCGCGGAGGACTTCGACCAGTTCACCGCGATCGCCGATCCGATCCGCGCGCTGCTGCCCAGCGGGCAGGGCGCGGTGCTCGTGCCCGGCGAACAGGACGGCTGGCAGCTCTACCCGACCGGCACCGGACACAGCGTCGCGACCTTCTTCAACATCGGTGGCCCCGGCATGCTCCTCCCGCTGGACATGTGGATCCACGACCCCATCGGGCTGTCCAATCCGGTCGCCGCGCACACCACGCCCTATCCCGGCCGCCGGGTCGGGCACAACAAGTACGCCGGCATCAACTGGGAAGTCGCCGATCTGGCTCAGGGCACGACGGCGCAGCTCGCGGCCCGTGGCGACTTCACGGTCGCCGAACTGGACACGATCCGCCACACGCTCGCCTGCCCGCGCACCCAAGAGATGCTCGCCTCCGTACGGGCACCGCTGACCTTCGACCGGTTCCGGGACAACCTCCTGCACGCCACGGGCCGCAGCGGCCTGCGATACGACCACAGCACAGTCACGACGCAGACCTGCTCCTGATCTCGCACGTGCCGAGACGGCGGCAGTCCAAGCCCGCGATGACCGGTGTCCGTTTCACGCCGCCTGTGCGGGACGCTCACTCATCGCGACAAAGGCTCGTGCCGCGATGAAGTACGGCCGCGCCTGCTCGCGGAACTCCTCGACCGAGCGGAAACCGCGGTCGAGCACGTGGGTCGCCAGCGCATCGGTACGCCACAACGCGGCGAACGTCGTATCGAGCACGTCGGTGGGAATATCGCCGGGGTGGAACTTCGGGTTGAGCTGAACGGCCTGACTGCTCAGGCGGAGCAGCCGTGCGCTCTGTCCGGCCAATTCGGCCAGGTCGGGCACCAGCTCGGGAGGTATCCCGTCGTAGACGAGCCGCCCCGAGCGTCGCCGGAACGTGCGCACGAGCACGCGGATCGCGCGGTCGTGCCTGGTGAGCGTGGCCGCTTCACCATCGGCGAGGATTCCCCGGCGGACGAGTTCCTCCGTGGTCAGGGCGTCCAACCAGGCCGGAACGAACGTGTCTCCCCCGACCTCCGGATATTCGGGCCGCAGATGGGCCAGCACGTGCGCGGTGTGGCGGTCCGGGAAGTCCGGGAGGAACAGCTGCGCGCAGGCGAGCACCTGGCGCCGGGTCGGGCCTTCGGGATCGGAAGTGGCCGGGGTGTGCTGGAGACTCCACTCCTTCCGCCAGGTGGTGACCGGCACCTCGATCCCCTGCCCCGGCGGCGTCAGCACATTTTCGACAAGGAGGCTCCGGACCGCGTCCTCGGCATCGGTGCGCTTGACATCGCTCAGCCGGTCGCCACGCAGTTCCTCGACGACGAGCCGCATCGGGCCTGCCAACCCTCGCTCGCCTGCCGACGCCAGCAGGTTCGTGTTGGTGCGGGCGGTGAAATGCAGCGACCGGGCGAGGTCGACGACCTTCGCGGCCTCGGCCGGATCGAGCCGGCCGGCGGCGGCCAAACGGTCGGCGACGCCGAGAATGCTCACGATCGCCTGGGTGAAGGCGCGGAAGTCCACATCGGCGTCGCCGTGGGTCAACGCCACGTCGGCGTCGGAGATCAGCCGGCCGTCCCGGTACCAGGCGAAGACCGTGCCCAGGCCGGTCATCCCGTGGCCCTGGTGTTCGGCCGCGCGCAGGGCACCGAGGCTCGCCGTCCCGTAGAGGGGGACGCCGGCCGCGTACAGATCGAGGATTTCCTTGTGCCGCACCGGCGCGGTGTGCTGATAGACGCCGTCGACGATGAGGACGGCGTCGCCGGCGTCCGGACGGAGACGGTAGAGATCGCCGTGCGCGATCGGGGGATGCGGGCACACCCCGGCCAGTTCGAGCACGGGCGAGCCGGACAGCGAGGGGCCGGCGAAGACGTGGATCGTCATGGGGTTCCTTGGCTACTCCTGCGCGGAGGCCTGCGCCAGCCGCGGCTGCCTGTCTTCCGGATCGGGGTAGCGGGGCAGATCCTCGCTCGCCTCGTGCTGTCCCTCGGGCAGCCCCGGCGCGACCACCTTGCAGACGGCGAAGGGCTCCCCCGGCGGGCTCAGGTCGACACGCAGCACCGGACGGCCCGACATGACACTCACCTGAGCGGCCAGCCAGGCAAGCACCTCCGCGCTCGGAACGCGGGCCCCCACCGAGGGTTTCGCGATCTCGTCCCACGACCGGTTCGGTTCGACGGTCACCGGCGGGACGGGATAACGCACTCCCCGGTAGGCCCCGCTGCCGATGTCCTCGCGAGTTCCGCTGATCACCGACATGCGGCTCTGGACCGCCTCGGTCAAGGCTCGCTGCACGGCGATCTCGGGCAGGAAATGGCTCCCGGAACCGGCGTAGAGACCGGGCATGTCAGGGCCCCAGACGAAGGCGGCGAACGTCGACACGCCCGATACGGTCGAGCAGTCCACGACCTCCACCCAGAAGTCGAGGTCGTGCAACCGCTCGATGAGATCGCGGCTCCAGCACTCGGGCAGGGTCCGGAGATCCACGACTTTTCGCTGCCGGATGGGTGTTTCCGCCATACCGGCTGTCGAGAACCGTTCGATGACTTCGAGCAGCGCGTGGATCGTGGCTTCCGCGAGATTGTTCCCGCTGGCCAGGCCATTGGCCGAACAGAACTGGGTGGGCGGTCGCCAGGTGCCGTCGGCGATGCCGTCCATGGCGACCGCGCGGAGCGGGACGAAGGTCGGCGCCCCGTCCCCCAGTGCGACGGCGGGGACCCAGCGCAGCGGGAAGCGATCGGAGATGACCGAGCGCTCGGTCGGGGTTATTTCCGTTGTGGTGTAAGGGAGATCGAGTTCCGCGGCCGCCGCGACGAAGGCGTCGGGAGTGGTGAAGTACCGCTCGCAGACGGACATCTCGATGGCCTCCATGACCGCCGACAGCCGGGCGAGCAAGGGCGTGGCGCCCTTGCCCTGGCTGACACCCACGGTGGTGGCGAGCGGCCGCACGGCCATGTAGACCGGCATGCCGATGATGTCGAGCCCGGTGAGCTCGGCGACCCTGGTGATCCCGTAGTCACGCATCCGGGGCCGCACGAGCTCCCACGTCTCCTCGGGAGACCGGTCCCGCAACGTGCCGGGGAGAACGACGGGGCCACCGCTCGACGCGCCGTGCGTACGTACCATCATTGTCCATTTCTGTGAGCGGTTCCCTCGTACGACGCCCTAACGTCCGGCGACCGCGCCCTCGTTCTCCACCGGAGCACTCGCCGGAGCAGCGGTTTCGGTGGTGGTCCGCCGCGCCTTCCGCAGGAGCACCGCGGAGAGCAGACCGGTGGCCACGGCGAGCCCGGCACCGACGAGGAGGGCGGCGCCGACCCCGTCGGTCAGCGACGTCAGCGAGTCACTGCCCCGCCCGGTCGACCGCGCGGTGGCCGCCGCCGCGACCGAACTGAGCGCCGCCAGCCCGATCGCGCCGCCCAGCTGCTGGGTGACGTTGACCAGGCCCGAAGCCAGGCCGGCGCTGTCCGCCGGTGCCTCCGCGGTGGCGGCGATCATCAGGGCGACGACGCTGAGCGTGGCACCGATCGAGGTGATGGTCAGCGCACCGAGCACGTCGGCGAAGTAGTTGCCGCCCACGCCGACCTGGGCCAGCCAGAACAGGCCCGCCGCGGCGATCAGGCTGCCCGCCGTCGCCGGGATCCGGTAGCCGATCCGGCTGACCAGGTTGCCGGCGTGGGTTCCCAGCAGCGTGAAGCACAACGCCGCGGGCATCTGCGCCAGTCCGGCCTGCAGCGGCGTGAATCCCAGTACCAGCTGCACATACAAAGTGAGGAGGAAGAACATCGGCATGATCGCGCCCTGGGTGAGCAAGGTGAGACCGTTGCCGTTGCGCAGCGACGCGATCCGGAAGATGCGCAGTGAGATGAGCGGGTGGCTGCTGCGTGCCTCGATCACGACGAACGCGGCGAGCAGTACCGCGGCCGCGGCGAAAAGGCCGAGGGTCTGCACGGTGCCCCAGCCCGCGGTTTGGGCGTTGAACAACGCGTACACCGTCAAGGAAACGCCTCCGGTGACCGTGACGGCTCCGGCGAGGTCGAACGTGCGCTGGCTCGCGTCCTTCGCCTCGGGAAGCAGGCGCGGCGCCAGCAGCACGACCACGGCCACGATCGGGAGATTGACCCAGAACACCGCCTGCCAGCCGAACCATTCGGTGAGCAGACCGCCGAGGACGTATCCGGTGGCGGCGCCCGCGGCGGCCACCGCGCCCCAGATACCGAGGGCCTTGTTCCGTTCCTTCTGTCCCGTGAACAGGGTCATGACCAACGCGAGCGCGGCGGGCGAAACCGTTGCCGCGCCGACACCCTGCACCACGCGGGCCACGATCAGCCACAGCGGCGAGCCGGCGAGCGCACCGGCCAGCGAGCCGACCGCGAACAGTGCCAAGCCGACGATGAACATCCGGCGGCGTCCCAGAATGTCGCCCGCCCGGCCACCGAGCAGCAGCAGACCACCGAAGGCGAGTGCGTAAGCGTTCGTGACCCACGGCAGGCTTTCGGGCGTGAAGCCGACGCCTGACTCCATCGAGGGGGCGGCAATGATCACGATCGCGGTGTCGACGACGAGTACGAACTGGGTCATGGCCAACAGTGCGAGCGCGAGCCAGTGCCGAGTAGGTGGTGACGACATGGCATCTCCTGAGGTTGCCGATTTACCGGGATGTGCGAGCCCCTATTTCCGTTTATTATGCGCCGCTGGTCCCCGGATTCTTTCTTCGTGGTTGCTCAGCCTGGCAAAGCAATCCAAGAGACGCCTCGGCGACGCGCGGTGCCGAATGCTCACAAAGCCGCTGACCTGAGGAGACAAGGGAAATGTCGCGAGCCAGAACCTTCCCCGAGGCGTTCCAGCAGACCGTGGCAGCACATCCGGACGACGTCGCGCTGCGCACCCCGGGCGATGTCGTCCAGCTGACCTGGAAACAGTACGACGACGAGGTGCGCAGGCTCTCGGGCGGTCTGGCGGCGCTGGGCCTGAAACGGGGCGACACGTTCACGGCGATGCTGACCAATCGCCCCGAGTTCAACCTGACCGAGGTCGCGGCCTCCCATCTCGGCGCCACCACGTTGTCCATCTACAACACCAGCTCGCCGGAGCAGATCGGCTACCTGCTCACCCACTCCGACACGAGAATCATGGTCTGCGAACGACAATTCGCCGACCGGATCAGGGAATCCGGCGCCCCACTGGAACACCTCCTGATCGTCGAGGACGGCGACCTCGACCGGCTGCGGCCGGAACCGGGTTTCGATTTCGAGGCCGCCTGGCGGGCGGTGGCGCCGGACGACCTCCTGTGCCTGATCTACACCTCGGGGACGACCGGGCCGCCCAAGGGCGTCGAGCACACCCACCGGGGCTGGCTGCGGATGATCGACGCGATCGCCACCATCTGGCCGATGGAGGCGGGCGACACGACGATCTCCTATCTCCCGTCCAGCCACTCGGGTGACCGGTTCTTCCGCCACTACTACCCCATCGTGCGCGGTGGCCAGGTCACCTGCCTCGCCGACGCCGCCAGGCTGGCGGAGACGATCGCCGAGCTGCACCCGACGACGTTCGCCGCCGTGCCAAGGACTTGGGAGAAGCTCAAGGCCGGCGTCGAACGGGAAGTGCTGGCCGACCCCGAAACCGCGGCCGCGTTCGAGGCGGGTGAGCAACGGCTTCTGGACTCGATCCGCGTCAAGGCCGGATTCGACCGCATGAAATGGGCGCTGACCGGCACCGCGGCGATCGCGGAGCACGTCTACGCCTTCTGGGAAAGGCTCGGCGTGGCGGTCAGCGTCGGCTGGGGCATGACGGAATGCGGTTTCGGCGCGGGATCGTCGCCGTCGGATTCGAAGATCGGCACCATCGGGAGACTTGCCCCGGGTGCCGAAGCGCGCATCGCGGAGGACCACGAGCTGCTGGTGCGCATGCCGTGGATGATGCGGGGCTACCGCAAGGATCCGGTGAAGACCGCGGAAGCGCTCGGCCAGGACGGCTGGCTGCACACCGGCGATCTCGCCACTGTGGACGATCAGGGAAACTACCGGATCATCGGCCGCAAGAAGGAACTGATCGTCAATTCCGGCGGAAAGAACATGTCGCCGAGCAATATCGAACACGCCATCACGGCGGGTTCGTCACTGATCGGGCCGACGATGGCCTACGGCGACGACAAACCGTACAACGTCGCGTTGATCACCCTCGATCCGGACGCCGCCGCGGCCTACGCCGCCGAAACCGCCGTTCCGGCGGATCCGGCCGTCCTCGCCCAGGACGAGCAGGTACTGGAGAAGATCCGAGCGAGTGTCCATTCCGGGAACCGGAAACTGTCCCGGATCGAACAGATCAAGAGGTTCACGGTGCTACCGGAGTTCTGGGTGGCCGGCGGCGACGAGCTGACCACGACGTCGAAGCTCAAGCGCGACGTCATCGCGAAGAAGTACGCGCCCCAAAGCGTGGCCTTTTAGGGGCTGGCTGGTTTCCCCACCACTCGAACCCACCCGGTTCCGCAAGGGGCCCCTTCCTCGCACCGAGCGCGAGGAAGGGCCCCTTTCGCATGCGCGGAGCCACTCCGAGGCCGCGCACGCCCGTACTCCACCGGCCTGGCGAAACACGCGCACCGCACGCAATCCATGAGTAGTTTTCCACGGTCGGCGGGTGCATTATTTATATAGCAACCAGGCATTCTTCACACCGGACACCAGGAGGAAACCATGTTCGACATCACCAAGATCTCCGACGCCGAACTGCTCGCCACCGCCGGCGCCGAGTCCGTCGACTTCGCCCACGCCACCGTCGCACCCTCGGTCATGACCGGCGAGCCCTGCGACTGATCCACATTCCGGGATCGCCCAGCAGATACGCAATTCAGGAGTGGTTCTCCACACTCGGCAGGCGCATAATTTAAATAGCCACTACCAGGCATTCTGAACACCGATACCAGGAGGAACTCATGTTCGACATCACCAAGATCTCCGACGCCGAGCTGCTCGCCACCGCCGGCGCCGAGTCGGTCGACTTCGCCCACGTCACCGTCGCCCCGTCGGTCATGACCGGTGAGCCCTGCGACTGATAGTTCGCACAAGCCGAACCGACGCACAACCCGGTGAAGCGGCACTATCCACCCGTCCGCTTCACCACCTGAACCATCCCCCAGCACAACCTCAACATCAGGAGAAATCATGATCGACATCACCAAGGTCTCCGACGCCGAGCTGCTCGCCACCGCCGGCGCCGAGTCGGTCGACTTCGCCCACGTCACCGTCGCCCCGTCGGTGATGACCGGTGAGCCCTGCGACTGATAGTTCGCACGAGCCGAACCGATAGCCGGGGTGGTTTGGCGGAAAACCGGGCAAAACCCC
>NZ_JBHYIK010000049.1:67167-69663 GCF_042739735.1 Amycolatopsis sp. NPDC059027
TGAGAGCGGGTGAGAGAGCGGGTGTGTCAGTGTTAGATTTACTGCCCCAGCGCCCACGCGTCGGGGGGTGTTTGCCGCTTCCCCCCCCCCCACCACCCCAATTTATTGGATGATAACTCACACTAAAGGAAATGACGGATGACACAGAGTTCCGCCAACAGCGAGCCGGAGACACAGGTGCGAACGTCGTCCGGGGACACCATCACCGGAAGGCCATTGGGCTCGTTGGTGATCGGCGTATGTGGCTCCAGCTGTGCTTCTTCGACCGGGGAACTGGTCGAGGAGGCCGCGAGTTACGCCGACGACATCACCGTGGTCGCCACGCCGACCGCGGCCGAGTTGTTCCTCGCCGATCTTTCGGTACCGGTCTACACCGACGAGGACTGGGTCGACAACCCCCTGCACGTGACCCTCCTGCAACGAGCCGACACCCTGGTGATCGCGCCCACCACCGCGACGACCTTGGCCAAGGCCGCTACCGGTGTAGCCGACACGCTCGTGGCGGCCTTGGTGTGCGCCCATGGTCCCGGTGTCTATTTCCAGCCGTGTATGAACGCGAAGATGTGGTCCAGTCCCGGAGTACGCCGGACCGCGGACACTCTTCTCGCCGACGGGCACCACATCCTGGAAGCCGGCCCCAATGCCTCGCGCGCCAGCCGAACCATGGGATCCGGCGTCGGGCGGATCCCCGGCAACGTGCTCGCCGCCGTCGCCGAGCACAAGCTCAGGATGCTCCAGCTCCCCACGAGTGCCTGATCCGTCCTATCCTGCTACCCGGCAATCCTTACCGGCACGAAATCAGCAACGTTGGAGATGAGCACCTCGCCTCGCGGCGCCTACCGTTCAGGTATCCGGCTGATGACGCCCGACCGAACGAAGGAGCCACAACGATGCCGAAAGTTTCGTGGGACAGCGCCACCCAGGTCGAGGAACTCGGCCCGGTCCGGGACCGGTACGAGGTCCTCGACGGCTACTCCGCCAACTTCACCATCTTCGACGAGGACATCGACGCGACCCCGCTGCTCAAGGGCCTGCCGCAGGATCAATGCCAGTGCCCGCACTGGGGATACGTCATCAAGGGCCGCATGACCGTCCGCCTGGCCGACCGGGACGAGGTCTACGAAACCGGCGACGCTTTCTACACGCCGGCCGGGCACGCCCCGCTGAAGCACCAGGCGGGCACCGAGGTCATCATGTTCAGCCCGGAGGAGGAACTGCGCAAGACCGGGCGGGCGGTGGCCAAGAACGCCGAAGCGGAGGGCTTGCACGTGGTGCGCACTCAGCGGCAGGCGGGAAATGACGACACGAACTAGTCCGGCCGACCTCGAGGAGTTCCCCGTGTTCGACGTGATCGTCATCGGCGGCGGACCGGCCGGTCTCGCCGCCGCCCTCACCCTCGGCCGCGCGATCCGGCCTGCCCTCCTGCTCGATTCCGGCGAATACCGCAACGCACGCGCCGAGAACATGCACAACTTCGTCACCCGGGACGGCACGCCGCCGAGTGAGTTCCGCGCGATCGTCCACTCGGAACTCAAGCAGTATCCCACCGTCGAAATCCGGAACGCGACCGTCGACGACGCCAAACCCCTGGCGGACGGCGAAGGTTTCGAGCTGACGCTGGGGGACGGCTCGGCCGTCCGGACACGGCGCCTGGTGTTCGCCACGGGCCTGGCGGACGAACTGCCGCCGATCGAGGGCTTCGAGCAGGCGTGGGGACGCGGTATCTACCACTGCCCGTACTGCCACGGCTACGAGGCGGCCCGCGACAACCCGATCGCCGTGCTGTACACCGACGGCATCATGGTCGACCTCGCGCTGCACCTGCGGAGGTTCAGCGCCGACGTCGTCCTGTGTGCCGACGGCCGCCTCGACGAGATCGACGCGACGGCGCTGGGCCGGCTGGCGGACAGCGGGATACCGGTCCGCGGCGAAAAGATCGTCCGGCTGGTGTCCGGTGAAAAGGGGCTGGAGCGTATCGACTTCGAGTCGGGCGAGCCACTCCCCCGGACCGCGCTCTTCGCCGTCGGGCAGTTCGGGCAGCGCTCCGAGTTGCCCGAAAAGCTGGGCTGCCGCCTGCTGCCGGACGGGTGCGTGGAAGTCGACGACTTCCAGCTGACCAGTGTCCCGGGGGTGTACGCAGCGGGTGACATGGCACATCGGGAGAGCATGCCGATGCCGATGCCCTTCGTCGCGTTGGCGACGGCCAGCGGCACGCTCGCCGCGATCGCGGCCGACAAGAACCTGGTCGCCACCGACACGGCTCCGCGGTCGGACGTCGGCGCCGCCTGACACCGGGGCTTGTGGTGTCGTCCGTTATGGATTGTGCTGCCGTGCAGGGGTCTTTGAGGCCCCCACGGCACACAATGTGACATTCTCGGCGTGCCGCGATGCCGGTAAGGCCAACAAGGGGGGGTCTGAGGCCCCCAAAATGGCCGATACCGCGCGAGTCTCCAAACTGGACCAAAGTTTCGGCAAGCGCGGGTAGCCGGGCTACCT
>NZ_JBHYIK010000050.1:0-7368 GCF_042739735.1 Amycolatopsis sp. NPDC059027
CTCGATCTATATCTACCCCTCCCTCCCACACTCCCACACGATCCCTCTAACTCCCTCTGTGTGTTATGAAACACCCGCCCCCACGCCAGTCCACAAAGGACGTCAGGTGTCGCGGGTGGCTTGCAGGGCGGCGTCGGAGCGGATGCGCCGCAGGAGCGCCGCCGAGAGCACCGCGGCGACGAGCATGATCGCGGCCCCGGCCAGCCCGGCCACCCGCAGGCCGTCGAGGTAGGCCTCGTTGGCGGCACCGGTCAAGGCGGGGCCGAGGGGATCGGAGAGCCGCCCGGCTATTTCGGCGGCGGCGCCGAGGGTGTCCTTGGCCGCGTGCAGATCCTGGGGCGAGAGCCCGGGCGGCGCGAGTTCGAGCAGCTTGGCACCGTAGACGCCCCAGCCGACGCTGCCCAGCACCGCCATGCCCAGCGCGCCCCCGAACTCGGTGCCGGTCTCCGAAATGGCCGAGGCGGCCCCGGCGCGCTCCGGTGGGGCGGTGGCGATGATCAGGTCGTTCGCCAGCGCCGAAACGATCCCGATGCCGACCGCGATCACGAAGATCGCGGGGATGATCACCGCGAGTCCCGAGCCGATCTCGAGCCAGTTCAGGATCAGCATCCCGGCCGCCGCGATCGCGAGCCCGGCACTGACGACGTAGCCCGGCCGGAACCGGCGCACCGCCGTGGTGGCTACGGTGATGCCGATCGGCATCCCGAGGAAGCCCGGCAGGGACCACAGCGCCGCGACGAGCGGCCGCATCCCGAGGACCACCTGGAGGTACTGCGCGACGAACAGCAGCACACCCATCATCGCGAACGTGGTCAGCGCGTTGGCCGTCACCGACGCGCTGAAGCCGCGTTCGGCGAACAGCCGGACGTCGATCAGCGGATGCGGCCTGCGCTGACGGCGCAGGAAGAACACGCCGACCACGACTCCGACGACGACCGCCGCCACCGGCACCGGGCCGACCCCGTCCGCGGCGATCTTCTTGATGCCGTAGATCACCGGCAGCACCGTGCCGAACGACAGCACCGCGCTCAGCAGGTCGAACCGCCCGGACGCCGGCGCCTTGAACTCGGGCACCAGACGGGGAGCGAGCACGAGCAGCGCCACCATCACCGGCACGTTGATCAGGAACACCGAGCCCCACCAGAAGTGTTCCAGCAGCAGCCCGCCCACGATCGGGCCGAGCGCGCTGCCGCCCGCGAAGCCCGCCGTCCAGATGCCGATCGCGGTCCTGCGCTGTCCGGCGTCGTGGAACATGTTGCGGATCAACGAAAGCGTCGACGGCGCCAGTGTCGAACCGCCGATGCCGAGCAGCGCGCGGGCCGCGATGAGCATCTCCGGATTGGCCGAGTAGGCCGCGACGACGGACGCGGCGCCGAAGAGCGCGGCACCGATCATGAGGAGCTTGCGGCGGCCGATGCGGTCGCCCAGCGTGCCCATGGTGATCAGCAGACCGGCCAGCAGGAAGCCGTAGATGTCGAGTATCCACAGTGTTTCGGTGGCCGACGGCCGCAGATCCGCGCTGAGGAAGGGCAACGCGAAGAACAGCACCGACATGTCCATCGACACGATCACGCCGGTGAGGACCAGCACGCCAAGCCCGGCCCAGGCTCCGGCGGCGGCCTTGGGTGCGGGTTGCGTTGGTTCCACCATACCCGCGGAGTATACGGAAGAATCGTGCGGAGATTATCGGCACGCGTTATTCCCGGCGTGGTACCGGGCATTCGCTAGAACTGCAACCATTGGGTGAACAGCGCGGGGGAGGCGGCGAGCACGCTGAACCGCACCAGCCTGCCGGCGAGTCCCGTCACCAGGAAGGCCGACAGCCGCATGCGCACGAGGCCGGCCAGCAGCGTGGTCGCCATGAGCGGCGGGAGCCCGACCAGCGCGCTGATCCCGTAGGTCCCGTTCATCCACAAAGGATTCCGGACGCAGCGTTCCCGGAGCGCGTCCAGCTTGGCCTTCAGCCACTTCGTCCTGGCACGCAGGTATTCCCGCCACCGTGTGTTCCGCCGCTCCCGGTGCAGGCGCTCGTGCAGGAACCGTGGCAGCCTGATCGATCCGCGCGCCGCGAGGAAGTAGAGCAGCTTCCCGGCGACCTGGCCGACAGCGGCCGCGACGCCGATCGCCAGCCACGGAATCCCCGGCCGGCTCGCCACCAGCCCGATCACGAAGACCTCGATGCTGAAGAACGGGATCACCGCGGACCCGAACGCGATACCCAGGGTCAGCGCCAGCCAGCCGAACATCTCGCCTCCCCGGAATTCGCGTCTTCGACGCTAACAGCCGGAGGCTCGGAAATCGGTAGGGCCAGCCCCCGCATCGCGCTTGCGGAGGGCCCCAGTCCACTCTGCGCTATACCGGATTCACCCTTCCGGGAAAACCCCTATAAGGGTCACCTGATCGGCGTAAGGGCGCGGGAATTGACCGGAGAAATTCGAGAATAGGGGTTGTGTGAGAGGTTTTGTCGTGGTTTACGCGTCGGCCCCCATAGGGGCTGGCGGTCACGCGTCCGGATCCGCTAGACAGCAAACGGAGAATCCGGCCGAACGCGGACGAGGTGAGCAGCATGGCGACGGCAGCCCGTCGTGGGCCCGGGGGCGCTGGCAGGGGCAGGCGCCGATCGTCGAGGGGGGTGCGAGTACGCGCCCTCCTCGCCGTGCTGGTCGGTCTCTGCGGGATGTCCACGGCTCCCGTCGCCGCCGCGGCTCCGGCCGCGGCCTACGAGGTGGCCGGGCTGCGCAAGCCGGTGGACCTGCTGGTCGACAAGTGGGGCGTGCCGCACATCTACGCCGCCGACACCAGCGACCTGTTCTTCGCGCAGGGCTACAACATCGCGCGCGACCGGCTGTTCCAGATCGACACCTGGCGAAGGCGTGGCCTCGGCACGCTCAGCGAGGTCCTCGGACCGTCCTATGTGGACCAGGATCGCGCCGCCCGGCTGTTCCTCTACCGTGGTGACATGGACGCGGAGTGGGCGTCGTACGGGCCGGAAGGCAGACTGGCCGCGACCCGGTTCGCCGAGGGCATCAACGCCTACGTCGACTGGCTGGCCCGCAACCCCTCGGCCGTCCCGCCGGAGTTCGGCAAGCTCGGCTACCGGCCGGCCCGCTGGCGCCCGGAGGACGTGGTGCGCATCCGCACGCATGCCATCGGGGAGAACCTGTCGTGGGAGGTCATCCGCGCGAAGCTGGTCTGCCAGGCGGGTCAGGGCTCGAGCCGTTACCTGCGGAGCCTGCGCCCCGCGCACGAGGCGGTGGTGCCCGCCGGGCTCGACCCGTGCGTGATCCCGGACGACGTGCTGAAGGTGTACAACCTGGCGACCGCCGCGGTTTCCTTCACCGGCAAGGGATTCGAGACCAAGGACATCGCCGACGCCACCACCGGCAGCAACGCGTGGGCGATCGGACCGGGCCGCACCGCGTCGGGACGCCCGATCCTGGCCAACGACCCGCACCGCGGCACCGACGCGCTGCCCTCGGGCCGGTACGTCGCACAGCTTTCCGCGCCGGGCCTGAACCTCGCCGGCGCGGGGGAGCCGTGGAACCCGGGAATCGCCATCGGGCACAACGGGACCATCGCGTTCGGCCTGACCAACCTGCCGATCGACCAGACCGACCTGTACGTCTACGAACTCGACCCGAAGGACCACACCCGCTATCGCTACGGCGACGGCTGGGAGCGGATGACCACGGTCACCGAGACCATCCCGGTGCAGGGCGGCGCGCCGGTCACCCGGGAGCTGGCGTTCACCCGGCACGGCGGGGTCGTCAAGGTCGACGAGGCCGCGCACCGGGCGTTCGCGGTCCGCTCGGCGTGGACGCAACCGGGCAGCTCGGCGTATCTGGGCAGCCTGAACTACCAGCGGGCCAAGAACTTCGGCGAGTTCACCACGGCCATGCAGAAATGGGGCACGCCGGGATCGAACCTGGTGTACGCGGACACGCACGGCGACATCGGTTACGTCCCGGCCGGGCTGACGCCGCGCCGCACCGGCGCGAACTACGACGGCCTGCTGCCCGTCCCCGGCGACGGCCGGTACGAGTGGAACGGTTTCCACGCGAACAGCGAGCTGCCAGGCCAGTACAACCCGGCGTCCGGATTCTTCGCCTCCGCCAACGACTTCAACATCCCGCCGGGTCATCCCGTGGTGTCCAACTACGAATGGCAGCTGCCGTACCGCAAGCAGCGCATCGACGAGCTGATCAGGTCCCATCCCGGCGCGACCGTCGCGGACTCACTGGCGCTGCAGAAGGACGAGAAATCGCTCGTGGCCGGTGAACTGCTCCAGTACCTCCGTGGTCTGTCCTCTTCGGACCCGGACACCGCGAAGGCGCTGGACCTGCTGCGTGGTTACGACGGCGTGGCCTCACTGGATTCGGCGCCCGCGGCGCTGTTCGAGATCTGGATCATGAAGCACCTGCACGCCGCGTGGGCGCACGCGGTGCTGCCCCAAGCCGCCGCGGACACGCTGGCGAACACCATCAACCCCGACTACAGCCTGGTCCTCGCGTCGTTCGCGGATCCGAAGGCGTGGCTGGGCCCGGACGGCGCGGCGGTGCGCGACAAGCTGATCCTGGACACGCTGCCCTCGGCTTTCCGTGAGGTCGCGGGCAAGCTCGGCCCGGACCCGTCGGCCTGGCGCTGGGGCGCGCTGCAGTTCCAGCAGTTCCGGCACCCGCTCGGCGAGCCGAACGTCGGCCCGACCCCGGTCGGCGGCGACTACCACACCGTCCACCCGTCGTTCTTCTTCCCGGCGAACTACCAGCAGATCATCGGCGCAACCTTCAAGATGGCGCTCGACGTCGGCAACTGGAACGGCTCGTCCGCGATCAACGCGCCGGGGCAGTCCGGTGATCCGCGGAGCCCGCACTACCGCGATCTGAACGGACTGTGGGCATCGGGCGGCGCGTTCCCGTTGCTGTACAGCCGGGCCGAGGTCGAGCGCAACCTCGACGTACGGATCAGGCTGCAACCGCCGCGCTGACCGGAGCGGCCGTCTTGTCACGGATCTCTTCCGGTGACACGCCGGGCGCGATCTCGACAAGGCGGAGTCCCGACGGGGTGACGTCGAAGACGGCGAGGTCGGTGATGATCCGGTCCACCACGCCGGCGCCGGTGAGGGGAAGCGTGCACCGCTCGACGATCTTGGGCGTGCCGTCCTTGGCGACGTGGTCGGTGAGGACCACGATGCGCCGCGCCCCGGCGACCAGGTCCATGGCCCCGCCCATGCCCTTGACGAGTGCCCCGGGCACGGTCCAGTTGGCGAGGTCGCCGTTGGCCGCGACCTGGAGCGCGCCAAGGAGGGCGATGTCGATGTGGCCTCCGCGGATCATGCCGAAGGAGGTCGCGGAGTCGAAGAAGCTCCCGCCGGGAGCGAGGGTGACGGTCTGTTTGCCCGCATTGATCAGGTCGGCGTCCTCCTCGCCTTCGGCAGGGAAGGGGCCCAGCCCGAGGATGCCGTTCTCGCTCTGCAAGGTGACTCGGACGCCGTCCGGCACGTGGTTCGCCACGAGGGTGGGAATGCCGATCCCGAGGTTGACGTAGTCGCCGTCGCGCAGCTCGCGGGCGGCGAGGGCGGCCATGTCGTCGCGTGTCCATGCCATGATCACACCGTCGCTTTCGGCCGCAGGGTCAGCTTTTCGATCTCCTTGACGCGCTCCCGTGCCGGCACGAGCCGGTCGACGTACACACCGGGGGTGACGACGACGTCCGGGTCGAGGAAGGTGTCCAGCACGATCTCGGCTTCCGCGACGCTGACGCGGCCGCAGGTCGCGACCAGCGGGTTGAAGTTCCGGGCGGCGTAGCGGTAGGTGAGGTTGCCCGCCGGGTCGGCGGTGTGGGCGTGGACGAGCGCGACGTCGGCGACGATGGCGCGTTCCTGGACGTGGGTCACCCCGTCGAAGTCGGCATGCGGTTTGCCCTCGGCGACCGGGGTCCCGACGCCGGCTCGGGTGTAGAAGGCGGGGATGCCCGCGCCGCCCGCCCGCATCCGTTCGGCGAGCGTGCCCTGGGGGACGAACTCGACCTCGAGGTCGCGGTCGAGGTACTGCTGGGCGAACAGCTTGTTCTCGCCGACGTAGGACGCGATCACCTTGCGTACCTGCCGGTTCTCCAGCAGCAGGCCCAGCCCCTTGCCGTCGACGCCCATGTTGTTGGACACGATGGTCAGGTCGCGGGCCCCGGAGTCGCGAACGGCCTCGATGAGGTCGTTCGGGTTGCCGCTGAGACCGAAACCCCCGACGGCGATGGTGATGCCGTCGGCGAGCACATCGGCGAGTGCCGCGGCGGCGCTGGTGTACCTCGTTGACACGTCATTCTCCCTGTCGGCACTGTCGGCTCAGTGAACGCAGCGATATTCAAGGCCGGGCCGCGATAACCCGTCAATGGCACGGGGTTCGTGGGCGCCGAAGTTCTCGGATGGTGACCGATATCGATGAGGGCGTTCACTCAGTGGACGTAGGATCGTGGTCATGGACACTCCACCGGCGCATGTGACCGGCCGGATCGCCGCCGTGCTGCACGCGGTGTCGGCAGCCCCGGAGCAGGGGGCCTCGACGTCGCAGATCGCGCGGGCGACCGCGCTGGCCCGGCCGACCACGCACCGGCTGCTGACGGCGCTCGCCGACGAGGGCTACGTCGACCGCGACCAGCGCACCGGCCTGTGGTTCCTCGGTCCGGAGCTGTACCTGCTGGGCGAGGTAGCGGCCCGGCGGTACGACGTCACCCAGCACGCACGCGCAGGCGTCCACCGGCTCGCCGCCGCCACCGGGGAGAGCGCTTTCTTCTCCGCCCGCCGCGGCGACGAAACGGTCTGCCTGCTGCGGGAGGACGGGGACTTCCCGATCCGGTCCTTCGTGCTGTACGAGGGGGCGCGGTTCCCGCTCGGCGTGGTCTCGGCGGGGCAGGTCCTGCTGGCGATGCTGCCCGACCGCGAGATCGACGCGTACTTGCGGCGGACCGATCTCGTCGCCCAGTGGGGCCCGGCGCACGCCGTCGGCGCCGTGCGGGAACGCGTGGCGCTCACGCGGGAACTCGGGTACGCGGTCAACCCCGGCCTGGTGGTCGAGGGAAGCTGGGGGATGGCCGCGGCGGTCTTCGACCGGGCGGGCGAACCGGCCTGGGCCCTCACCCTGACCGGCGTGGAGTCCCGCTTCCGGGAAGACCGCCGTCCCGAGCTGGGGGCGCTGTTGCTGAAGGAAGCACACGCCCTGACACGGACCCTCCAGACGCGCTGACGTACGCCGCCAGCCCCAGGGCCAGCGTAATGCCGTCAAGGACTCCATTGGGGCGTGAGGAGCCCGTTATGAGTCCGTTTAGGGGGTTTTTGGGGTTTTGGGCCCGGGGTGGGGGGGGGTGGTCGTGGCGGGG
>NZ_JBHYIK010000050.1:7378-14046 GCF_042739735.1 Amycolatopsis sp. NPDC059027
CCGCACCGTCCCCCCCCCCCCCCCCGGCCCCCCTAATGCCACAAACTCACACATCCGGGGCTACACCCCCCCTAATGCTAACATTCAGGGCGGTTTTGTCCTTTGTGGACCCGAGGTGTGGAGGCGTGGTCGTGCCTGGGTGCCGAGGGGCGCCCTGGGTGCGTTGGGTGCGACGAGGGCGTCCCTCGGAGAGGTGAGCGCCCCGAAGGCGTCCTTCGGCACCGGACGCGCGGGGCACGGCGGCGCCGACCGGTTCAGACGACACCCGCCGCGATCAGCTGTTGCCAGATCTCTCCCTGGTCGACGACTTCGACGCCGAGCTTCTCGGCCTTGGCGAGCTTGCTGTCCCCGACCCCGGCGCCGGTGATGAGCAGGTCGGTATTGGCCGAGACCGACGACGCGGTCGCGGCGCCTGCCTTCTCGCACAGCCGCTGGAAGACCGGGCGCGCGACCTTCTCGCCGGAGCGGGGGTCGCTGATCGCGCCGGTGATCACCACGGTCTTGCCCGCCAGCGGCGCGTCGGCCGCGACGACCGGCGGGAGGTCCTCGTCGCGTACGTCCAGGGATACGCCTGCCTCGCGCAGCCGTTCCAGCTCGGGCCGCAGCCGGGTGAGGTGCTCGACGAGGGAGGCGGCGACCTTCGGCCCGATGTCCTCCACGGCCACGAGGCCGTCGACGCCCGCTTCGGCGACCTTCTCGAGCGAGCCGAATCCCGCGCGGCACAGCCGGGCCGCGGTGCCGTCCGAGGCCATCGGGATCGCGAGCCCGATCAGTGCCCGGCGCAGGCCGACCCGGCGGCTCGCGTCGATCGACTCGATCATGCGCGTGGCCGAGACCTCGCCGATGCGCTCGAACTCCAGCAGCCGTTCCTTGGTCAGCCGGTAGAAGTCCGACGGGTTCTCCAGCAGCCCGGCCTCGGCGAGCCGTTCGATCCAGACCCCGCCGACGGCGTCGATGTCCGCGGCGGCCCGCGACGCCCAGTGGATCAGCCGCCGCACGGTCTGCGCGGGACAGGAAACGTTGGTGCAGAACAGTTCCCGGCTGTTGCCCTGTTCGGTCAGCGGCTGCTCGCACGAGGGACACGTGGCGGGCGGCACGATCTCCTTTTCCGCGCCGGTGCGTTTCGACGCGTCGAGCACCCCGGCGACGAACGGGATCACGTCGCCCGCGCGGCGGACCAGCACCGTGTCGCCGATCTTGATGTCCCTGGCGCGGATGACCTCCTGGTTGGCCAGCGTCGCCCTGGTGACCGTCGTCCCGCCCACGAACACCGGCTCCAGCCAGGCCACCGGGGCGATCTTGCCCGTCTTGCCGACGTCCCAGACCACGTCGGCCAGCACGGTGGTCTTCTCCTCGGCGGCGAACTTGTAAGCCAGCGCGCCCCGGGGTG
This sequence comes from Amycolatopsis sp. NPDC059027, assembly GCF_042739735.1. NCBI lineage: Bacteria > Bacillati > Actinomycetota > Actinomycetes > Pseudonocardiales > Pseudonocardiaceae > Amycolatopsis > Amycolatopsis sp. NPDC059027. The sequence continues at coordinate 8,769 of NZ_JBHYIK010000050.1, forward strand.
AACTCGACCTGGTCCCGGCCGCGGCGTAGGCGTCCCGGTCGGCCAGGCGCAGCACGGCGCCGTCGAGGTCGTAGTCCAGTTCGTTGCGCTGCCGCTCGATCGTCGCGATCACCTCCTGCGCCGCCTCCGCGTCGGCGCAGCGGCACATGTCCGCGGCGGTGAACCCGATCGCCTGCAGCGCGCTGCCGAGGTCGGCGTCCGTGCTGTCGGGGTCGGTGTCCAGGTCGAAGGCGAAGAACCGCAGGCGCCGCTCGGCCACGGTGGCCGGATCCTTGGCCCGCAGGGTGCCCGCCGCCGCGTTGCGCGGGTTGATCAGTGGCTTGTCCGGATGAGCGGTGTTGTACGCGGCGAAAGTGGACCGCAACATGACCGCCTCGCCCCGTACCTCGACCCGGCCCGGTGCGTCGACCCGCTCCGGCACCCCGTCGGTGAGCGCCCGCACCAGGATGGTCACGTCGTCGCCGGTCGTCCCGTCTCCCCGGGTGACCGCCCGTGCCAGCCGCCCGTCCTCGTAGACCAGGGCCAGCGACAGCCCGTCCAGCTTCGGCATCACCACCACCGGCTGACCGGGAAAGCGGTCGAAGAACGCCGCGACCTGCTCGGGCCGGGTCGCCTTGTCCAGCGACAACATCGGGCGCGAGTGCCGGATCGGGGCGTGCAGCACCGTGGGCGCGCCGACTTGCTCGAGCGGGTTCGGATCGGGCGCCAGCTCCGGGTTCGCCTCGATCAGCCCCCGCAGCTCGTCCTCGATCGCGTCGTACTCCGCGTCCGCCACCAGCGGCGAGCCCCGGTAGTAGGCGTCACGCAGCGCGACGACCCTGTCGGCGAGTTCCTGAATGCGTTCCCGTGCGTCCACACCGCGAGACGCTACCCGGGCCCACCGACAAGAACACCTTCTGGCGGGCCCGGCGGCGCCGCGTGCCCGGCTGGGAGCCGGGTCCCGGCGAGGGGGATGGCCGCCCGCCGGGACCCGGATGCCGGTTACTGCCAGCTGTCGGTGATCGGGGTGGCGCCACAGGCCGAGCCGGTGCAGGCGAGGCCGTAGGCGTCCTCGAGGGTCCGCAGCACGTTGTAGTGGGTGATGTGCTCGGTGTACTTCCCGGTCTTCACGTGCTGGCCGGAGAAAATGGTGGGGATCTGGTTGTTCTGGCTGTGGTCGTCCTCGTCGAAGGTGACGATCAGGAGGCTGTTGTGGGTCTTGGCCCACTGCGCGTAGGCGTCGATGTTGTTCTTCACCCAGGTGTCACCGGTGGAGATGCTGCAGTCGTGCATGTCGTTGCAGAGGTTCGGCACCACGAACGACACGCTGGGCAGCGTGGTGTAGTCGGTGGGGAACCGGCTGAACCGCAGATTGCCGGACGCGGGAACGTTGGTGAAGTTCACCCACGGGTTGTGCTTGCGCGCGTACTGGCCGCTCGTGCAGCCGGTGTAGCCGTCGGACGGCATGCTCTCGGAATAGCCGATGAACGAGTTGCCGGCGCCGATCAGTTCGGACCCGAGGTTGGCCGAGGAATAGGTGTGCGGGCAGGAGTCGTCGGTCAGGCCCTGCGTCGAGCCCGAGAACAGCGCGAGATAGTTGGGCTCGCTGGGGTGGGTCACCGCGAACGACTGGGAGAAGTTCGCGCCGCCGTTGGCCAGCGAAGTGATGTACGGCGCCGACGAGCTGCCGACGATCTCTTTGTAGGAATGGTTCTCCATCACCACCACGACGACGTGGTCGGGACGGGGCACACCCGCGGCCGAAGCCGTCGGCTGTGCCGCGAGGAGACCCGCGACGGTCAACGCGGCCGTGGTGATCACGCCCACCATTCGTCCGATTCGCACAATTCCTCCTTTGTTGTCCACATAGGACTCTGCGTGCCGGGTCGGTGCTGCTTCCGGGTTCCGGTCCGACGGGGAGGAATTGTGCGCCTGTTCGTGTGAATAGGGGGTAGCTTCGCGTGAATAGCCAGCCAAGAATGCCGCACCGTGCGTTCATAGAATGGGTGGAGAGAAAATCTCCGACATTTACTGATCGGGCGCCATGATCTCGGAGAATGTGAATTCCTTTTTGATGTTCCCGCCGATGTCGCTATGTCCTTTGTGGACGCCAATGTGCTGAAGGGAGCTTTCGGTGCGCTCAGTGCTGTGAAGGACGCCTTCACGGCATTCGGTACGGCTCGCAGCGGGAGGCCCGGCGGGGCGGGTCGTTGCGACGAGGGCGTCCCTGGGTGCGTTGGATGCACCCAGGGCGTCCCTCGGTGCGGTGGACGCACCCAGGGCGTCCCTCGGTTCCCTCCACCTCCGCGGAGGGCACCACCGGCACTCTCGGACAAGACACGATGGGGCTCCTGGCCGACGCACTGTCGGCGAGGAACCCCATCGGTGTCGTGGAAGGTCAGCCGTCGGAGTCCGGGGACGGGATCGCGGCGCCGGGCACCTGCTCCGGTGCGTGGACCCGATCCTCACCGGGGTACGGCTGTGTCCACCCGTGCGTCTGGTACCACGTGAAGTGGTTCATCTGCGCGGGATTCGCGTAGTCGGCCTTGGCGTCGGGCCCGGACAGGCGCTGGTGCTTCTGCCATTCCGCCCACTGCGCCGCGACCTGCTGCTTGTCCGCCGGTATGGTGTCCGGCGCCACGGCGGCGGCCGCGGGATCCGGTGGCGAGGGGGAGTCTGCGCCGCAGGGCGGCGGGGTTTTCAGGCCCGCGGTCAGCGACGTCCGGTTGGGCAGCGCGGTGAACGGTGTGAAGTCGGGTGCGTGGGTGAACGCCCCGCGCATCGGGGTGGCCGCGCTGTCCTTCTGGTTCATCGGGTGGATTCCGAGGATCTGCTCGATGGTCCGGATCATCGTGATCTGCGAGTAGTAGTGGCTGTCGACCACGCCGTGCCGGGCCCACGGGCTGATGATCTGGATCGGGGCGCGATGGCCGTCGACGTGGTCGAGACCGGCCTGGGAGTCGTCCTCGACCACGAAGATCGCGGAGTCCTTCCAGTACGGGCTGTGCGAGATCGTGTCCACGATCCTGCCGACCGCGAGATCGTTGTCCGCGACCTGGGCGGCCGCGTTCGGCGGGCCGCCGGTGTGGTCGCTGGAGAGCCAGAACATGTTCAGGTTCGCCGGCCCGTTCTTCTCGAAGTCCCGTTTCCAGATCTCGTACCGGTAGATGTCCGGGACATCGGTGTCGAACTTCGGGAACCCGTGCACCGACACGTCGTTGAGCGACGGGATCGGCGAGGAGGAGACCAGGGGATAGGTGGTGTCCTTGCCGGTGGACCGCATGTCCCTGGTGTCGCAGTACAGGTTCTGCCAGCTCGCGCCGGGCGGCTTGGTCAGGAACTGCTGGAACTCGCCGAAGTCCCGGACGCTCTTGCCCGCCGCCTGCGCGCCGCTCCAGAGGAAGCCGCTCCGCTGGTGGCCGAGCGCGTCGTCCTCGGTGTCGTAGCTGCGTTTGTACTCGCCCGCCGACGACTCGGTGTACTCCGGGTTGTCGGCCTGCATCAGCCAGTTGTGTCCCTCGGCGGAGTTCGTGCCGATGTCGTAGGTGTTGTCGTACAGCCCGAACTGCCGGGTCATGGCGTGCTGGTTCGGCGTGACGTTCTCGCCGAACTGCGCCAGCTTCGGGTCGCCGTTGCCCTTCGGGATGTCCCCGAAGACCTGGTCGTAGGTGCGGTTCTCCTTGACGACCAGGAAGACGTGGTTGATCGTCGAGGGCTCGCCGAGTTTGCCGGGGACCGGCACCGGTTTCTTGCCGCCCTTGCCCTCGGTGAGCGAGACCGAGCCGCCGTGCCAGCCGTTCTGGGTGAAGACCTTGCCGGTCTCGGACCTGATGACGCGGTCGTCCGGCAGCTTGAACCGCTGCAGGCTCGACGTCGTGTCGTGGGTGCCGTGCCCGGCCGCGCTCGTGGGGCGGCGGGCGTCGACGCCCCGGGTGTTGGAGACCAGCACGTCGTTTCCGGCCGTGGTGATCTCCGCGGGGAAGTAGTCGGTCGGGAGCAGGCCGACGTAGCTGACCGGCTCCAGCGGGTTCTTGTACCGGTAGACGGCGACAGCGTTGGCGCGGCCGAGCGTCACCAGCAGATGACCGTCGTCGGTGAGCGCCACCGCGTCGGGCTCGTAGCCGACCGACGCCTCCGGCCACGGCTGGGTGGCGATGGTCTGGACGACCTTGTCACGGGCGGTGTCGATGACCGAGACGTCGTTGGTGGCGGTGTTGGTGACGAACAGCGCCCCGTTCCTGGCGTACAGGGCGGTCGGGTGCAGGCCGACGTCGATGCTCGCGACGGTGGCGGCCGGGTTCGCCAGGTCGATGACGCTGACCGTGCCGGTGGTGGTGGCACCGGTCGCGGGGTCGGCCGGGACCGGGGTGTTATAGGAGTTCAGCGTGGCCTCGCCCGGCTTCGCCGGACGTCCGCCCTCGTTGCTGACGTAGAGCTTCGTGCCGACCTTGGCCAGATCGCGTGGGGCGTTGCCGACGGCCCAGCTCTGCCGGACGACCCCGGTCGCGGCGTCGAGCGCGACCACGCGGTTCTGGCCGTTGATCGCGGAGTACACGGTCGAACCGTCCGGTGAGAACACCGCTTCGCCCACCAGCGCGTGCTTCGCGCCGTCCGCCGGGATCGGGACGAAGACCGGGTTGGCGAGCGTGCCGTCCGGGTTCACGGTGAACTTGCGGTAGCCGTCGGTCTGTCCCAGCCACAGCTGTGCACCGTCGGGCGAGTACGTGGGGCCTTCCTGGCCGACGTCGTTGCCGCTGATGCGCAGGTTCGCCGACGCCGAGTTGCCGACGAGCTGCTGCACCTTCCAGCTTTTCAGGTCCACAATGGACAACGCGAGCCCGCCGTCGGTCACCGAGGCGGCGAGATGGGTGCCGTCCGGGCTGACCGACGACGACATGATCTTGCCGTTGGTGATGAGCAGGCGCTGTCCGTACGGGGCGATGTACTGGTCGGACGAGATGACCTGGCCCTTGTCGGTGATATCGCCGACCTTCTCGGTGCCGAACTGGTGGGTCTGGGCGAAACCGATCCCGGTGCCCGTGGCGACCAGGACGAGTGTGGTCGAACCTGCCGTCGCGATGCGCAGCCCGCGGCCACCGCCCCGGCCGAGCAGGCCGCGCCGGTCCTTCCCGGCACGCCGTCTGCGGCGTGTTACCTGCATCGAGCTATCCCTTCGGAGTGGAGGAGAGGGGGGTCTCGGCGGTTGCCGACCGGGCCAGCCTCAATTGGGGCGACAGAGCCGGACCATCAGTTATCAGACACAAAAACACAACACACAAACAACAATAAAAAGAAAGAG
>NZ_JBHYIK010000050.1:14056-21438 GCF_042739735.1 Amycolatopsis sp. NPDC059027
GATATACAGTTGATTGGCCGTCGGCCGCGTCTGTGTTTTATAAGAGCAATTACCTGCATCGAGATATCCCTTGGGTGGGGAGCAGTGCTGTAGGACGTTCCCGTCGAACTGCCAGAGGGGGTTGGGCTGATCCCCGGCGGGGGTCCGCACCGGGAAATAGCCGTTGACTTCCTTCGGCCCGTCGCCGTCCGCGACGTACCGCCCGTCCGCGGTGACGTCGAGCTGGTAGATGGCCGACCCGGCGGCCTCGACATCGGGGAGATGCCAGGAGACGACGCACCGCCAGTCGTTGCCGGGTCCCTCGGGAACGGCCATGCCGCCGCCCTTGGTGCAGGCCGCCGTGGCCGCCAGCTGCTCCTCGGTGACGTCGGGCCGGTTGAGCTGCCCGGTCTGCAGGCGGTAGAGATGGGCGAACGCGGTGGAGAGCGACCGCTGCACCTTGTCCTGGTCGATCCCGGAACCCAGCGACGGGGTCGCGACGGCGATGACCGCGACCGTGAGGGCGAGGAGCCCGGCCAGCGGCGCGGCTCCCACGGTGATCGCGCGGCGCCCGGAGCCGTCGGCGGTGAGGTTGGTGAAGTCACGCCGCAGGAAGAGCAGATAGGCCAGCGCGGTCGCGACCACCGCCCACACCAGGCCGACCGCGACGCCGATGAGCAGCGGGCCGAGCTGTGCCGGGCTGGTGAACAGGCCGTTCCACGCGATGAAGCCGTAGCTGGGCAGCGCGAGCCGGACGGCGACGGGCAACGGCAGCAGCTGGGCGAGCGCCATCGCGAGAGCGACGACGGCGGGCAGCAGCAGGCCCATCGGCGACCGTCCTAACGCGACGGACCCGAGCAGTCCGATCGCGGCGAGCGCCAGCGTCGGGGCGAGTACGCAGATCCACGCGAGCAGGACCTTCCCGGCGGCCTCCGCCGGGGACAGCAGGTGACCGTCGAGACCGGCCGGCGGCCGGTCGCCGACCGCGAGGATTCCGCCGACGGCACTGGAAACCGCCATCCCGGCCACGAGCACGAGGATGACCGTGAGACTCGCCAGCGCCTTCGCCGCGAAGATCCGCCGGTAAGACCGGACCGCCACCAGCAGATGACGCCAGGTGCCGAGCCGGTCCTCGGCGGCGAACACGTCCCCGGCGACCACTGACGTCAGCAGCGGGAGCGCGTAACTGCCCGCGAAACCGAGCATCACCAGCGAACCCGCCCACCCGGAGGCGTTCATCCACCGGCCGAAGAGGGTGTCGACGGGAAGTGAACTCTGCCGGCTCACCGCGGCGACGAAGACCGCGGGCGCGATCCAGCAGGCGAGGACCAGCAGGCGGATTCGCCACTGGGCAAGCAACTTGACGAGTTCGAAGCGGTAGCCACGCGCCACCGAGACGGGACGGGAATCGGCGTCGGCGAGCGTCGTGGTCATCGGCTGCTCTCCTGTTGCTCGGTGAGCGCGAGGAAAGCGGCCTCCAGCGGCGACACCACGGGCACGAGTTCGCGCACCGCGACGCCCGCCTTCACCAGTCGCACCACCAGTTCGTCCAGGGCGGGAACCAGTGCGCGCACCACGAGCGCCGCGTTGTCCTGCCGTGCCCCGGCGTCGTCGACGACGACGAGAACCCCGGGCGTGTCGAGAGCCACCCTGCGGGCGGTCTCCGGGTCGGCGGTACGAACTCGGTAGTCGAGTTCGTCGTTCTCCGCGGAGAGCTTGCCCATCGGGCCGGAGAAGACGACCCGTCCGGTCGCGAGGATGGTGACCGCCGAGCACAGCGCTTCGAGGTCGTCCATCCGGTGGCTGGAGAGCACGACGGTGGTGCCGTCCGCCGCGAGCCGGTCGAGGACGCCGTGGACGTGCTTCTTGCCTGCTGGGTCGAGGCCGTTGGCCGGTTCGTCGAGCACGAGCAGCCGGGGCCGGGCGAGCAGGGCCGCGGCGAGCCCGAGCCGCTGGCGCATGCCGAGCGAGAATCCCCGGACCCGGTCGTCGGCGACGTCGGTGAGCCCGACCTCGCCGAGCACGTCTTCGATCCTCGTCGCCGCACGCGCTTTGCGGCCGCGGAGCGCGGCCAGTGCGGCGAGGTTCTGCCGGGCGGTCAGCGCGGGGTAGAGGCCGGGACCGTCCACGAAGCCCGCGACGCCGCCAGGCGTGGAAAGCGCCCGCCCGACCGGCGTGCCGAGGATTTCGAGACTCCCCTCGTCGGCGACGGCGAGCCCCAGCACCAAACCCAGCAGCGTCGTCTTCCCCGCACCGTTCGGGCCGGCGAGCCCGTGGATCACTCCTCGCGCCACATCCAGCTCGACGTCGTCGAGCGCGACGACGTCACCGAAGCATTTGGTGATCCCGCGCGCCCGTACCGCCAGGGGTCCGTCCATGGGTTCCTTCCTTCGACACTCGCGTCAGAAACCTAGGCAGGGCAAATGAAACCGGCAGGCGCGCGGGATGAACGCCAGGGGAACGGCGCGGGACCGGCTTGCGCCACGCCGGTGAAATGTCTGGTTTAAAGCGGCGCCTTGCGCCGGGTTAACCGTCCGCTTGTCTTGACGTCCGCACGGGGTGTGCCGGTCAGGATTTTCCGGTGAGGATGGTGAGACCGTGGGTGGCGAGCACCTTGGCGACCGGCAGGAAGTAGGACGTGCCGCCGCCCGCGCAGTTCCCGCTGCCCGCGACCAGGACGCCCTGGGCCTGGGTACCGCTGACGAACGGCCCGCCGATGTCGCCGGGCTCCGCGCAGACGTTCGTCCGGGTGAGGCCGTGCAGGGCGCCCTCGGGGAAGTTGATCGTCTGGTTCTTCGCCTGGACGGTCCCGCAACGCCAGCCGGTGGTCGTTCCGTACCGGCACACCGGGGCGCCGATCGGGGCTTCGGTGGAGCCGGTGATCGTCACGCGGCCGTTGACCGGCGGGATCGTGCCCACCAGCCGCCAGTCGATCGTGTTCGTCACCCGCACGACGATCGCGCCATCCGGCGGGAACGGTTCCGTGCCGACCACGCCGACCTGGTGTCCTCCACTGTGGACGGTGTCGCCGGGCCTGCCGCAGGAGGCACTGGTGATCAGGTAGCCGACGGCTCCCGAGGTGGCGGCGAACCCGGCCGTGCACCGATAGGCCGAGCCGATCCCCAAGGGGCTGCCGCCGCCGAGCGGGGTCGGCTCGACGGCATGGGCTGCGGGCGGCAGCGTGAGGCAGAGGGCGGGGAAAAGGCCGAGCAGGAAGCGAAAGCGCGGCAGTCGCATCGGAGCCTCCGATGGCCATCGGGTGCTTCGATGGTAGCCAGCCCGCTTCCCCGCGACCATCGGCCAAGCCGCGCATTCCGGGTCGTGCGCTTGGCCGCCTGCCGCGCGGGATCAGGCCGGTTCGGCCGCGAGTTCGGGCTTCGCCTTCGCCGCGGGAGCGGTGGCGACCGGCTCGCGCCCGGCGTCCGGCTTGAACCGGCTCCAGCCGAACACCACCAGCAGGTTGACCCCGAGGGAGAGCAGGCCGGGATTGACCCCGCCCAGCGTCACACCGGTGACGTACAGGGCGATCGCGGTGAGCACCCCGATGACCATGCCCGCGGCGATCGCGGACGCGCGCACCCGGCGGGCGAACAGGATCGCCAGCCAGCCGGGCACGACCTGCGCCAGCAGGTTGTAGGTCAGGTTCAGCACGGTGAGCATCAGCGTCGAGGCGACCAGGGTGAGCACCGCGGCCAGCACCAGGAACCCGCCGACGGCGACGACGGTCCAGCGGCGTTGCGTGCCCGGCGCGACGTTCGGCGCCAGATTGCGGCACACCATCCCGCCGATGCTCAGCGCGGTCGCGGCGAGCACCAGTACCCCGGACAGCGCGGCCCCCGCGGCGACGAGCCCGAGCAGCCAGTCCGGCAGCAATCCCTTCGCGGTCACCATGAACACCGTGTTCGGGTTCTTCAGGCCGGGGTGCGCGCGGACACCGTAGTACGCGGCGAGCACCAGGAACGGATAGATCAGCATGTACATCGGCATCCACACCGTCGAGGTCTTCACCGCGCGCTCGGAACGGGCCGGGAACACATACGCGCCACCGAAACCGAGGTAGAACACGACGCTCTGGAACGCGATCGTGGTCATCGCGAACAGCAGCCCCTGACCGCCCATGGTGGTCTGCGCGCCGGTGAGCACCTCCGGCCCGCTGACCTTCGCCGTGCCACCGGCGGCGAGCACCGCGGCGACGCCGACGAGTACCACGCCGAGGAGCATGAAGACGTCCTTGAGGATGGAGACGAACGCGGGGGAGCGCACGCCGGAGACCGCGATGTAGACGAACGCGATGATCCCGGCGAGCAGGACACACTGCACCGGGCTCAGTGGCAGCCCGAGGTTGCCGAGCACGACCTGCAGGCCGATGAACTGGTACTGGCCCCAGGGCACCAGCGCGATCAGCATCGTCACGCAGGTGACCAGTTCCAGCGAGCGGCTGCCGTAGTGCCTGCCGAACACGTCGGGCACGGTCATCGCGTCGTGCCGTTTCGCCGCCCGCCACACCAGCGGCGCCAGGAAGTAGCCCAGCGAATAGGCGAGCAGGATGTACCCGAGGAACCAGATCCCGTAGCTCGCGCCGTGTGCGTAGATCCCGCTCGGGAAGCCGATCATCGTCCCGATGCTGTAGACCTCGCCCACCGCGAGGAAATACACCAGCCAGGCGGGGAAGGACCGGCCGCCGACGAGGAACTCCGAGATCCCGCCGCCGCGGCTCGCCCGGCCCGCCCACACCGCCAGCGCGATCGACGCCGCCATCACCACGGCCACCATCGTGATCAGCATCAGCGCTCCTCGGGATAGTGCGCGCGGTCGAAGAAACGCCAGCTGACCCACAGGCACAACGTCGTCAGCGGGCAGCAGCAGAACACCCAGAAGAACACCAGCGGGATGCCGAACACCGAGACGGTGCTGCCGGACACCAGGGGAATGCCGATCAGCAGCGCTGCCGCCGGGATGCCGAGTCCGATGAGGACACTGGGCCAGCTGCGGATCATCGGGGGCTCCTCGCGTCCGGGAACGCCGTGTGCCGCCAGGCGATTTCGCCGCCGCTCACGGTGGCTTCGACCCGCAAGGAGCGGAGGTGATCCGGGTCGACGGTCGCCGGGTCGTCCGACAGCACCGCGAGGTCGGCCAGCTTGCCGACTTCGAGACTGCCCTTGAGGTTTTCTTCCCCGGCAAGATAAGCCGCGTCGATGGTGTAGCCGCGCAGCGCGGCGTCGACGTCGACTGCTTGTTCCGGGCCGAGGAGCGCGCCCTCGCGGGTGGTCCGCCGCACCGCGCACCAGATCCCTTCGAGGGGCGGGACCGGCGTGACGGGGGTGTCGGAATGCAGTCCGAAGTGGATTCCCCGCTTCCTGGCCGAGGCCAGCGGGCTGATCCGGCGCGCGCGTTCCGGGCCGAGGAACGTGTCGTGGTGGCGGTCGCCCCAGTAGTACACGTGCTTGATGAAGAACGACGCGAACACGTCGTGTGCGGCCATCCGGTCGAGCTGGTCCTCGCGGACCGTCTGGCAGTGCTCGATACGGTGGCGGCGGCCGGTCCCGTCCGGCGCGCCGAGGCGGGAGTAGCCGTCGATGATGGCGTCGATCGCGGCGTCGCCGTTGCCGTGCACCGCCACCTGCCAGCCCGCGGCGTCCAGCGCGGCGATCCTGCGGCCGAGTTCGGCGGGCTCGACCAGCATCATCCCGTGCTCGCCGGGAGCGCAGGTGTAGCCCTCGGCCAGGCAGCCGGTGCGTCCCTGGATCGAGCCGTCGGCGATGATCTTGACGCCGGTCAGCGCGAAGCGGTCGTCCGCGTCCCCGAGATCGGGCCGTTCGGGACGGCCTTCGGCGAGACCCGGTACCAGCCCGTCGAACAGGTAGCCCCGGATCCTCGTGCGCAGCCCGCCCGTACGCCACAACGTGCGGTAGGCCTCGAGTTCGGCGGACCCGCCGATCAGGCCGATCCCGGTGTCGTGCACCGAAGTGATGCCGTTGGCGAGGTATTCGGCGTCGGCGAGCCGCAGCGCGTCGGCCAGCTCGTCTGCGCCTTGGCCGGGTAGCCGCGAGGTGACCAGGAAGGCCGCGGTCTCCACCAGCAGCCCGGTCGGCTCGCCCCGCTCGTCGCGGGCGATGTGCCCGCCGGGCGGGTCCGGGGTCGTCGCGCTGATCCCGACTTCGCGCAGGGCCGCCGAGTTCGCCACGCAGAAGTGCCCCGACACGTGGGTGAGCACCACCGGGTTGCGCGGGGAGACGGCGTCGAGATCGGATCGCGCCGGATGCCGCCGGTCGGCGAGCAACGTGTCGTCGTACCGGAACCCGCGGACCCACTCACCAGGGTCGCGATCGGACACCGCCTGCGCGACCCGGCCCACGATGTCGTCGATGGTGTCGTTGGGCGGGCTGCCGGCGTCGACCGGCGCGGCCAGGGTCATGCCGAAGAACGCCGGATGGTTGTGCGACTCGACGAAGCCGGGGATCGCCGTGCGCCCGCCGAGGTCCAGCACTCGCGTGTCCGGCCCGATCAGCTCGGCGATTTCGCGGTCGGTGCCGACGGCGGTGATCCGCCCGGCTTTCGCCGCGAGCGCGCCGGCGCGTCGCCCGGCGTTGTCCAGCGTCAGGACGGTTCCGCCCAGTGCGACGAAGTCGGCTGCCCGGTCTGTTCCGGCCGCTCGCGCGAAATCCTCCACCGAACCTCCTCGCCGACGTGTCCTGGGTCACGACAGTGCGGGAAACCGGGGGACGGGGAAAGGTCCAGAAGTCGTCGGGTAGGAGGTACCAGTTCACGTCGGCGAGTCCGGAGTAGCGCGGGCTGTCAGCACTTGAAGGTGACGGTGACACCGGCCAGCTGGCCGGTGGCGGGCTTGACCCGGATCTCGGGCATGGCGAGGTTGTTGCCCCAGGCGATCGCGACGAGCCGGTGCGGGCTGTCCGGGGACATCGCGGGAACCCCCACCCAGATCTCCTTGTTCCCGTTGCGCTCGTCGTAGCCCTTGACCTCGGCCAGCGCGACCCCGGCGTTGCTCTGCAGCATGAGGTCGTAGCCCTGCCGGTAGCCCGGGTGGCCGGCGATGCCGGCACTGCCCTTGGCACGGACCCAGTCCGAGAACGCGGGAGCGACGGCGGTGCCCGAACAGGCCGACTGACCCGCGGGCGCGGCGGTCGCTTGGGGCACGGCAAGCGTCGACGCGCAGGCGAGGACGGCGGTGACCAGGGCTGCCTGGCGAATGATCTTCTCCATGAGATCTTCCTAGCCGCTGTTCCGGCCACGGAGCCCCGGGGACGGGCCATGTTCGCCGGAAGAGGTGACCGCCGCTGGGGCGATGCGCTGAGCTGAAGGGGACGTTCGTCGCATCGCGTGGGGGGGGGGGGCGGGGGGGAGGGGATGCTTGAAGAGGAAATCGTCTGAGGAACATGACACGA
>NZ_JBHYIK010000050.1:21448-25972 GCF_042739735.1 Amycolatopsis sp. NPDC059027
CCCCGCGGGGGCTTGGCGCTCCGCTCAGGGGCACGTTCGCCCAAGCGCGCGGCTACCGCCCGTTTGGGCCCGCTGAACGTCTTCGACGGAGCGTTCGCGACATCGAGCGGTGCCCGTGCTTACCCGAAGGCGTCCGTCGGTGGTGTCAGAAGAACCAGTGCTGGGGTTCGGCGTCGTGCGGGACGACGTCGCCGAACCGGCCGGAGTAGAACGCGAGCGGCTCGCCCGGTGCGGCGCAGGTCCTGGTGACCGAGCCGAGGACGATCGTGTGATCGCCCGCCTCGATCAGGCGGTCCACGCCGCATTCGAGGTGCGCCAGCGCGTTCGGCACGACGGGTACCTCGTGGTCGCCGTAGTCGAGTTCCAGACCGGAGAAGTGGTCCTCGCCTCGAGCGGCGAAGCGCAGGGCGATCGCCTGCTGCCGCCTGGCGAGGACGTTCACCGCGAAGCGTCCTGAGCGGCTCACCGCCTCGGCGCTGCGGGCGCCGTGGGTGAAACACACCAGCAGCAGCGGGGGATCGAGCGAGACCGAGGTGAGCGAGTTGATGGTCATGCCGTGCGGCTCGCCGTCGTGCACGGTGGTCACGACGGCGACGCCCGTGGCGAACCGGCCCATCGCCTGCCGCATCGCCGGCGGCTCGACGGGAGCGCTCACGGTCGGCCGCCCGCCGGGTAACGGACTTCGAAGGTCAGCACGCCCTCGTCGGTCCGCCACGGTCCGTGCGGCATGCCCGGCGGGCGGCAGGCGTACTCGCCGGCGGCGAAGGTGCGGTCCAGCGTGATGTCCACAAAGGACCCTTCGAGAATGTACACCTCCTCCCAGAAGTCGTGCCGCTGTACACCGAGCGGTGTGGAGTCCGCGCCCGGTGCGTAACGCAGGATCCTTGTCGCCACACCGGTTTCCGGGTCGAGGGAGAGGATCCGCTCGGTGATGAGCGGGTCGTCGCCCGCGCACACGGTGAACGGGACGTCGGTGACCGGAAAGAACTCGAACTCGGGCTTCATCGTTTCACCTCGTAGGATGTCAGGAAGGTTTCCACCGACTCGAGTGCCGAGCCGAAGTCGTAGTTGCGGTACGCGTATCCCTTCACGACGAAGGGCGCGCCCGCGTAGAAGAGTTCGTACTGCTGGTGCCTGCCCGCGAACTCGCTGCCTACGGCGTCCCACACCAGTTTGAAGAGCTTGATGCGCTCCTCGGCGGAGACGCCGGGGCTGCTGACGTACCGTTCCATGTCCGCGCGGGTCTTTTCCCCGGCCAGCTCGGCGCTGCTCGACGGGACCTGGAGGACGCCGCCGCCGACGAGCTCACGCAGGATCGCGATCACGCGCGGGTGCACTTCGGACTGGAGCCCCATCGCGCCGTAGAGCGGTTGGGCGCCTGGGCGCCACAGCCCCTGAGCGTCGGGCGCGGCGGTCTGCTGGGCCGCGAGGACGCCGGACTCGACGATCGAGACCAGCGAGGCGAGTTCGCCGAGTTTCTCCACGACGGCGGGGAACCGGTCGACGCCGTTCACCGCGGTGACCTTCCTGGCCAGCCCGGCCAGGAACCGCAGCTTGGTGGCCAGGCGGATCTGGGCCTGCCAGTTGCCGAGCACGTGCGCGCTGGTGTCGAAGAACTGACGGCGCAGGCCCGCGACGTCCTGATAGACGAAAACGTCCTTCCACGGGACGAAAACGTCGTCGAAGACGAGCAGCGCGTCGGTCTCGTCGAAGCGGCTGGTGAGCGGATAGTCGAACTCGCTGGTCGCGCCAGGGGCGTACGGACGGCGGCAGTAGAGCGTGAGACCGGGCGCGTTGACCGGAACGGTGAAGGAGTTGGCGAAGATCGCGTCCTCCGCCTGGAGCGGCTTGATGCAGGAGACCAGGATCTCGTCGGCCACGGCCCCGCCGGTGGCGAGCATCTGGGCGCCGCGGATGACGATGCCGTCTTCGCGCTCCTCCTTCACGCCGACCTGGACGAGGTCGCCTTCCCAGGCGTGGGCGGTGGTGGCCCGGGAAACCTGCGGCGGGATGATCGCGTACGAGAGGTACAAGTCGTTCTCGACGACTCGGCGGTGGAAGGCGGTGACGTTGTCGCGGAGGCCGCGCTCCTCGCTGAACGCCTCCGGGTGAGCGGAGAACGCCGCGACGAAGGCGCCGACGTGGTCGGGCGAGCGGCCGACCCAGCCATGGGTCGCGTCGGCCCAGACCTGAACCGCCTGACGGTACGCGGTGAGTTCCTCGGGTCCGCGCGGCGGCAGGAAGAGCCGGTTCACGTGTGCGCCCGTCACCGGGTCGATCGCCTGCATGGCGTTGGCGTCGTCGGCGGCGAGGTCGAAGAGGCGGCCGATGGTGCTCGCGATCGGGGCGAAAGCCGGATGACCGGCGACGTCCTCGACCGGCTCGCCATCGACGACGACCACCCGGCCGTCATCCAATGTGGACAGATAATCGGCGCTGGTGCGCATCAGGAGTTCCTCACTTTCACGGAAAACTTCGGCCGGCGCGGAGTCAGTCGCGGCCGGCCTCGACGAACTTCTGGGCGGTGAGCCCGGGATCGGTCAGGAGCACCTCGTGACCGCCGGGCATACCGACGAGGCGGAAGACCCCGAGCCGGTTCGACAGCCGGGGATGACGGCCCCACTCACCCTGGGTGATGTCGTTGTCCTCGTAGGGGGCGAGGTAGCTGAAGGCCCGCGGCACCTTGTCCCAGCCGGTCATGTCCGCCGGGTCGGTGAACGCTCCGTACGGTTGCGGCCGCAGGCGGTCGTACACGGCCCGGGCGTGCTCGGCGGTGCCGTCGTTGAAGAAGCCGTCACGCCAGACGGGGAACGGGAGGACGACCGAGCCGTCGCCCCGCTCGTCAGCACTCTCCTGGAGCGCGGCGCGCAGCTGCGGGGGCAGCTCGTCCACGAGCGCTTTACCGTGCTCGGGAACGAAAGCCGCGAAGTAGACCAGACGCCGGACACGTTCGGGCAGTTCGATGGCGACGCGGGAAATGAGGTAGCCGCCCCAGCTGTGTCCAATGAGGACGAAGCCGCTGAGGTCGTGTCCGAGGATGTGGTCGATGATCGGCTGGGCGGCGGCGCGGAGATCGACGTGCTTGTCATCACCGTCGCCGAGGCCGCCCGCGGTCGGCGTGTGCACCTCGTGCCCGGCGGCTTCGAGGTGCGTGCGCACCGGGTGCCACAACTCACCGTAATGCCAGGCACCGTGGACGAGAACGAACTTCATGGGCGGTCTCCCGTGTCCGAACCGAAGGGACCGCCAGTTTGCCCGTGCGCGGGACGTCGCCGATATCGGAAAGGCGCGCCGTCGTTATCGGAATCGCGCGGGGTGGGTCAGCGCCCCGTGGCGAGCATCGACGAGGGCGTGACGCCGTAGCGCGCCTTGAACGCCGCGCCGAACTCGCCGAGGTGAAAGAAGCCACAGGCATACGCCACGTCGGTGACCGTGACGTGCTCACCACCGCCGGCGAGCAGCGAGTGGGCCCGTTCCAGCCGCTGGGCCTTGAGCCATTGGCCGGGCGTCGTGTCGAGTTCGCGGCGGAACGACTCCTGCAGACTCCGGACGCTCACGCCGCATTCCGCCGCGACGGCGGCCATGCTCACCGGCTCGGCGAGGTGGTCACGCAGGTGGTCCATCGCACGCCGGACGCGCGCGGAAGGCGGTTTCGATGCCCCGGGCCCGAGCGCTCGGCCGCGGTTGCTCGGCTGGCTCAGCAGGAGGGATTCGATGATCACCTGTTCGAGCTGCCAGAGCAGCTGGGGCCGGGCGGTCGCCAGACTCGACCCTGCCAGCTCCACCGCCGTCTCCAGTAAGCCGTCCACCTGGGCGACCGCCGCGTCGAGGCCGAGGTCGAAGTGGACGGGTCCGGTCGTGCCGGTCATCGCCGAGGCGACCGACTCGACGCGCCCGCGGTCCAGCCGGACGACCACCTGGTCGTATTCGGCGTCGAGGGCGAACTCGAACTCGCGGTACGGGCCCACGATGACGCCGTGGCCGGGCGAGGCCGGCGCCACCGACCCGCCGTACCGGAACACGGCCTCGCCGGCGACCGGCAGCGTCAGCAGGAAGTTGTCCTCTTCGGGTACGGCGGGCGAAACCGTGACGTCGGCACCGTAGCAGAGCCGGTTGACCGACAGGTCGCCGATCGGGACATGCGCGAGCCGCGCCGCGAGCTCGCCACCCCGGGCGACACGCAGCTCGTGCGGCCGCAACGTCCCGGTGCACGCCTCGACCACCCGGTCCGCGTCGCGCGCCGAGGCCAGGACCGGGCCGCCGTGCGCGGTGGTGCGGCGAGCGAGTTCGGTCGTGCCCATCGGAACTCCGGAGTAGGGGTGCCCGCGAGACTAGACGCCGTCACCACGTTCGCGCAACGAGGTCACGGGGCACGGCGAGACGGCGGGCCCGCGCGGGGCCGGCGGGGGGGGCCCCCGCGGGACCCCCCCCTCGGGGCCCCCCGATCCGCTGGTCGACGGCGTCGGTGCCGACCAGGTCGGGGCCGATCTCGTCGAGCACGGCGGCTACGGCACGCTCCACGCC
>NZ_JBHYIK010000050.1:25982-69040 GCF_042739735.1 Amycolatopsis sp. NPDC059027
CTACACACCGTCCCCGCAAGGCGGTCGGGGGGCCGGGCGCGCCGGCGGCCCCGGCCCCCCCCGCCCCCCCCCTCCACTGTGGACAACGAGCGGTCAGCAGCTCAGGTTGCCGCCGGGACTGACGCCGAGGATCCCGGTGAACCGCTGGTAGTTGTCGATCCGGCTCTGCACCTGGGCGGGATTCTTCCCGTCGCATTCCAGGGAACCGTTGATACTGCGGATGGTCTCACCGAAGCCGCGGCCGTTGACCATCGCGTCGTGCGGGGTCATCGTGCCGGGGCCCCGCTGAGTGTTCCAGTACCACAGGCCGGTCTTCCAGGAGACGGCCGCGTCCTTTTCCACTTTGTACGGATCGTGCAGCAGGTCGATGTTCAGCGCGTCGCCCGCGGCCTTGTAGTTGAAGTTCCAGCTGAGCTGGATCGGCCCGCGACCGTAGTAGGCCGCTTGCCCGGCCGGGCAGCCGTAGGGCTGGGTCGCGTCGCAGTAATGCGGGTAGTTGTCCCTGTTCTGCTCGACGAGGTAGACGAGGCCACCGGTCTCGTGACTCACGTTGGCCAGGAAGGCGGCGGCTTCCTGTTTCTTGACCGTGTCGCTGCCGGTGTTGGCGAAGGCGGGGTACGCGCTCAGCGCCGCGGTGAGCCCTTGGTAGGTGTAAAAGGCGTTCCGGCTCGGGAACATCTGGCTGAACTGTGTTTCGCTGACCGGGAACGCGGCCGCGGTGGAATCGTCGGAAGTGGTGGCGGCGGAGGTCGCGGGAATGGCCACGGCCAGTCCGAGGACGGCCGCCGCGGCGGCCAGAAAAGAAAGTGTACGCCTTTTCGGCATGGGTTCACTCCTCGTTGAGTGAAAGGGATGAAGGCGGGGCTGAAGCACGCTTTCAGTGTTGGGGGAGTTGAAGGACGCCTTCGGTGCGGCGAGCGCACCGAAGGCGCCCTTCAGCACATCCGATTCAGCCGACCTGGAGGTCGATGCACGCGTAGAAAGCGTTTCCCGTATCGGCGATGTTCCAGATGGCCAGCACGGTCTGGCGCCCGGTGTGGTTGCCCAGGTTGACCGAGTGCGTGACGGTGGCGGGCGGCTGCTGGTTGTTGCCGCTGACGTCGGCGACCTTGTCGCCGCCGATGTAGTACTCGTAGTTGGTGGTGCGGTGCCGGGCGGTGAAGGTCCAGGTGAAGTTCACCGTGCGGCCCACCGAGGTCGCGCGCCAGCCCTTGTTGTTGTCGTTGAGCTCGGCGAACGCCGCGTTGCCGCCGTTGCAGCTGCGCAGCCCCTTGGGGCCTTCGACGCTCTGCGGCTCGTACTTGATGGAACCACAGGGAACCACGTTCTGCGCGCACTGCGCCTGCCTGCTGGCGGGCGCGTTCACATAACCGTGCGCGCTCGCGACACCGGCTGGTCCGGCGACGACGAGCACAGGGGCGACCGCCGCACCGGCGAGTGCGGCGACCAGTTTCCGATTCGTTTTCATGCCGGCTCCTTCGGGGAAGATTCGTTCCCCTGTGGGTATGCCGAAATGGCGGCATGGGCCGCCGGGCGGTGGGGACGGGGAACGAGGTGAGCGGGACTGTGGTCTAGACCATATTCCGGACCTCTTGCGCAGTCAAGAGATTTCCGTCGTGCTGTCCTGTTGGTGACCTGCTTACCGGGACAACAAGCGGCTCGTCGCGCCGTCCGGTCTCGTTCCGGAGGAGATCGACTACTCCATTGGTGGTATCTGACGTTGCTCCTCATGCTCTTCTAGGACGGGAGTGTGTCCGGCCGCGTGGGAGCCGGACGGGGGAGGGTGATGGGAATGCGGGTGTCCGAGGATCCGTTCGTGGACGGTCAGGCGAGGGAGCTGATCCGCGCGGTGCGGTCCGCCGCGGCCGGCGGTGAGGTGCGGCGCAGCCTCCGGCTGGCCGAGCATCTCGCGGCCGAAGGCCTGTTCCATCGGGAGGACGTGGTGACCGCGACGTGGTTCCTCTTGGCGTGGCGTGCCAGGGAGACGGGCAACCGTGAGCTGGCGGGGCAGTGCGTCGCGCGGCTGGCGGTGTGTGCTCCCGACTCGGTCGAACTGGTCCTGCACCTCGCCGACCTCGAACGTGCCCGCCGCCGGGGCAAGCTCAGCAAGGGCAAGGGAACCGAGATTCTCGACTTCGCCCACCGGACGGGGAACCCGGAACTCGCCGCGCGCGTACGGCGGCTGTGGGCGGTATCGACGCGAAGACCGCCGCGCTGAAAGCGTCCGTCCGGAGCAAAAAATCAGTCACTGGCCACAAAAACCGGCAAACCGGATGACCGTCGCCGGACTGGGAACCGAGTGCGGAAGCGGGACGTCGTAGTGCGGCGCGAGTGTGATTTCGGCGATATATGCTGTCGCGCGACCCGGCGGCGCCGTGCCCGCCGGGCGACCCGGATTGGGGAACGGGGAGGTGGGCGGTGTGGATCCGCACCGGTTGCAGGACAAGGACGATGCCCGTCGGCTCTTGAAGCAGCTGGGCAGGCAACCACGGACGCCGCACCACGTCGCGTCCGCCGAGGGCGTCCACGACCCGAGCGGCGCCGGGAACGCGGCGCTGGTCGCCGACGACGCCGGCCGGATCGAGCTGGACCCCGCGCAGATCGCGGCGGCGGAAGCCGCTCTGGCCAGGCACTACGACGAGCTGTCCGAGCTGCTGAGCCAGGCGAAGGAGCTCGAAGCCCCGTTGCGGGACGGCGGCAGTCCGGTCGCGACGCACCTGCGCAGGGCGTTCGGCCTGCGCGGTGGGGCGGACACCGGCGTGCAGGCCACCCTGCGCGACTACCTCGACGAACTCGACACGCTGCGCGACGCGATCCGGCAGGCGGGCGCCAGTCACGCGCGCGCCGACGAGCAGGCGGGGGAAAGCCTTGCCAAGCTCCACCCGGGTTCCGACGCCGCTTCGGGGGTCTGAGCGATGACCGACAACCCGCGCTACAACCCGCATCGCAAACACCGCTACTGGTCACAGGACCACAAGCCGACCGCGTCGCAGCGCCGCCTCGTCCGCCGTCTCGACCGCGCCAGGAGGGCGAACCAGCAGGACAGGAGCTTCGGCAAGATCAACTGGGCGGCCTACGACCACCAGCAGCTGTGGGACATGGTGCAGTCCTCCGACCCGGCCACGATGGGAACGGCCGCGTACCGCTGGGCGCAGCTCGCGGTCGGCGTCGACACGGTGACCACGAACGTGCACCAGACGGTGCAGAAGCTCTTGATGTCGTGGCGGGGCGGCTCCGCCGTGACGGCAGCCGAGTCGGCGTCGAAGCTGACGAAGTGGGGAGCGGGCGCGTGCGACACGATGCGGCACGTCGGCGACGGCCTCGACCAGTACACCTCGGCCCTGCTCGACGCGCGCAACCACATGCCCGAGCCGGTGTACTACTCGGAGGTCCGCCACTTCCGTGAGGGCTACGACATCAAGGCGGGCAACGGGCCGAGCGCGGCGATCCTCGCGGACCAGCTGCTCGACGATCACCTCCCGACCCAGCGCCAGGCGTCGAACGCCAAGGCCGAGGCCGTGCGGGTGATGGAACGGTACGAGGCAGGCAGCAAGCACGTGCACGACAAGCTGCCGCACTTCACCGACGCGCCGGAGCCGGTGGCCGGGCGGCCCGGCGGGCCCGCCCAGGGCGCGGAGCAGGGCACGGACCGCGGCAGTGGCACCGCACCCGACGGCACGGTGGCCGCCTCGGCGGTCTCGGTGCCCGGCGGCGAGGTCGGGATGACGGGGTCCGGGAGCACCATCGGTTCGGTTCCCGGCGGCGGCATCGGTACCGGGAGTGGCGTCGGCAGTGGCTCGGCCCTCGGCGCGGGGAGCACCTCCGGAAGCGGGTTCGGGACGGCCGCGGCGAGCGCCGCGCAAGGGGGCGCGGCGGCCGCGCGCGGTGCGGGTCCCGGCGGGATGGGCATGTATCCGGGCGGGATGGGTGCCGGACGGCCCGGCGGCTCGGACGACGATGAGCACACCAACCGTTACGCCGAACAACGGGGCCTTGACCTGCTCGACGATCTGCCGCCCGCGTACCCACCGGTGCTCGGCGAGTGAACCGGCACTGGGGGAACTGACGTGGCGAGAACCTTGCCGTCGGTGAACGGCATCGTGCTGTCCCACCTCGAATACGACCTGTTGTGGGCCGATCTCGGGCTGGGACCGCAGCCTTACCCGCTCGAGGTGCGGTCGCACGGCTACACCATGGACGAACGCGACGCGCTGGGCGGGCAGGTGTTCGACGGCCTGGCCGAAGCCGGGCTGGTCGACGAGGACGACCGGGTGGATCCCCGCGTCGACGAGTTGCTCGACTCGCTCGCCCGGCCGGTCGTCTCGGTGGACGCGCTCGTCGTCGGGGAAATACCGCTGCGGATGTTGGCGGCGGCAGGGAAGCGCCGGGGTGTGCTCGCGACGCTCGACGACGACGAGCTGGCGTTGCGGCCGATGTGGCCGGACGAGCTCGTCGACGTCGTCGCCGGGGTGGTCGGCGACTGCGATCCCGGGCCGGGCGAGCCCGTCCGGTTGCCCCGGGAGACGTACTCGGAAGCCATGCGAGCCTTCGCCGACAAGGGATATCCGGCCTTCGAGCGGACGCTGGCGCGAGCCGGGATCACCGGCCGCGCGACGCGGGCACTGTCCACAATGGTCGATTCGCCGCGGTACGTCTCCGGGCAGCTGGCCGCGAACGGCCCCGCGGGCCGTTCGCCGGTCGTGAGCTGGTTCGACACCGGCGCGGGCCGCTACGGCGCGACGGTCCAGGACGTCGCCGGGACCCGCTGGGTGACGGTGACTCCCGCGAACGGGCACTGGCTGGTGAACCGCGTCGAAGAACTGCTCCACCGGGTAGGGGAAACCGGAACGCCAGGCACCTCGGGCGCGTCGGAGGACTACGAGTCTTCGACCTGGTCCGTTTTCGAGAAAGGGGAGAGATGAGCACGCTGACAGCGACGCAGATCGCGGAACACGCCTACAAGGCGGGCTTCCGCGGTCACGCGCTGGAGACGGCGGTCGCGGTGGCGATGGCGGAGTCCGGGGGGAACCCGCACGCGCACAACGGCACACCGCCGGACAACTCCTACGGCCTGTGGCAGATCAACATGCTCGGCTCGATGGGCCCGGCCCGCCGCCACCA
This sequence comes from Amycolatopsis sp. NPDC059027, assembly GCF_042739735.1. NCBI lineage: Bacteria > Bacillati > Actinomycetota > Actinomycetes > Pseudonocardiales > Pseudonocardiaceae > Amycolatopsis > Amycolatopsis sp. NPDC059027. The sequence continues at coordinate 31,104 of NZ_JBHYIK010000050.1, forward strand.
GTTCCATCTGCACTCCAACTCCGAGCTGTTCGACCCGGACGAGAACGCGAAGGCCGCGTACGCGATCGCGGGGCACGGCAAGAACTTCGGGCCGTGGTCGACCTACACCAACGGCGCGTACAAGAAACACCTCGCCGCCGCCCGCAAGGCCGCCGCAGAGGTCTCGAAGCACCACGGAAAACCACCGCACCACCCCAAGAAGCCGGTCCATCATCCTCCGAAGGGGAAGGGCCACGGCGGTTTCAAGACGGATCCGGAGCAGCTCATCGCCTACTCGAAGAAGGCGGATCACATCGCGGCGGAGCTGAAGTCGGTGGGCTCGCGCACGGTGCACGCGGTGACGTCCATCGCGAAGGACAGCTTCGGCCACGTCGGCGTCGAGACCGGGTTCTCCGGCGCGCTGGGACAGTTCAGCAAGTCGCTGGAAAAGCAGGTCGCCGCGACCGGGCGGAACGCGCAGGTGCTGGGCTCGGAAACGTCCCACGCCGCGAAGAGCTACCGCGCCAACGACAACGAGCTGGCGGCCGACATCACGGGCGTGCTGGGCTAGGGGGAAGTCACACATGGACACGGGACAGATCGCCACGCTTCTCGCGGGCGAAATGAAGACACACCAGGGAAAGCTGTCCGGCAAGGCGGGTGAGGCGCAGGCCGCGCAGCACGCGCTGGAGAAGGCGGCGCGCGACATCATGGCGCAGCACGACGCCCAGCGGAAGGACGCCCAGGCGCTGCTGACCCACTGGGACGGCAGGGCGGCGGCCGCGTTCGAGGGCAAGTCGGCGAAGTTCGGCGACGACCTCACCACCACCGCGGAAGCCAGCGTGCGCGGCGCCCGGATCGTCGCCGAGGTCACCGAGGCGCTCGCCGGACGGCACGGGGCGACCAGCGCCCTGATCGACGAGTTCGTCCGGAAGGCCGAGGCGTTCCTCAAGGCGGGGGCGGCACTCGCGGGCTTCGGGGCGTCCGGCGCGATGCTCCGGGCGCTGGCCGAGGTCACCGACCTCGCGGGCAAGTACCTCAAGGAGTCCGCGGGACACCTCAAGGGCGCGCGCGCCGAGATGGAGGAGGCGGCGCGCAAGCTCAAGGCGCTGGAACGGGACCTGAACTCCGACGGGGTCGCCGACCCTGGCAAGGAGCACCACAAACCGGTGCCGGGCAAGGGAAAGGAGCACCATCCCCACAAGCCGGGGCACGGGCACCACAAGGGCGGCACCAAGCCGAGCGAGTCCGGGAAGGCACACGAGATCCTGGAGCACGCCAGGAAGAACCTCGGCTACCACGAGGGCCCGAACAACCGGAACAAATGGGGACCGACCGGCCAGCCGTGGTGCGCCTACTTCGCCACCTCGATGTGGCGCGAGGCCGGGGTGAACATCCCGAAGTACGGCTTCACCGGCGACGTCTACAAGTGGGGCGAGCGGCACCACCTCGCGTACAACCGGCACGACCTGGCGAAGCAGGCGCGGCCGGGTGACGCGATCCTGTTCGGCACCGGGCCCAGCTGGGGCGGCAGCAGGCACATCGGCCTCATCGAAAAGGTCGACGGCAACAAGATCACCACGATCGAGGGCAACTCGAGCGACCAGGTGATGCGCCACACCTACACGCTGCCGCGCGACGCGCACCTCTTCTACGGTGGGGTGCACCCGAAGTGAACGTCACCGGAAGCGCCCGGCGGGACGGGGTCTCGGTGGAGGTCCTGCCCGGCGGCGCGTTGAAATCGCTGGATCTGACGCCGGAAGCGTTGCGCGCCAGGGGAACCGGCCTCGCCGAGACGATCCTCGCGCTCGTGCGCGAGGCCGCGGCCCAGGCCGACCGGCGGGCCGTCCAGTCCGGCGAGTTCGCGGGCCTGGACGACGACGAGCTCGCGCGGCTCGGGCTGACCCGCGACGAATCGCTGTCCGAGGCCGCGGAAGGCACCACGCCCGACAGCTGGAGGCTCTGATGGAGCACGACGAGCGGACCGTCGACGAGCTGATCGAACTCGCCGAGGAGATCCCCGAACGGCTCGGGCTGGCCGAGGGCATGGCCGGACTGCGCGGCCGGGCCTCGGGCGACGGCGTCTCGGTGACGGTGGACGTCCAGGGCAAGCTGGTCGGGCTGGAGATCGACGACCAGGGCATCGCCCTCGGCCCGGATCGGCTGGCCGCGCGGATCGCCGAGCTGAGCGCCGAAGCGGGCAACGACGTCCTGCAGGCAGGAATGCGGGCGGTCCAGGCGGGCAGTACCCCGGCGATCGCCGGGGCGATCGCGGATTTCCTCGGCGTCACCGACCGGCCGCGTCCACCGGTGGCTGAGGAAACCGAGCGTCCCGCCCGTCCCTCGCCGCGCCCGGCTCGCCGGGACGACGACGAAGAGGAGGGCTTCGTCCTCAAACCGGTCGGCTGAACACCGTGATCCGGCATGGCTTCTCGCGAGCCGTGCCGGTTTCGGTGCTCGCGGTGAGTCCGGGATTTCGCGCGTCGCGGGGTCAGCGGGATGGGTGTCCGGCGGCACGTGCGCAGCGGGGCGTCTTGGCGGTGCCCACCCCCGCGAGCACCGCGCGGGTGACGAGTTCGGCGAAGTCGGGCCCCATCCCGGCGTGGTGGAACAGCGCCCGGAAGACGATGGGCGCGGCGAACAGGTCCGTCAGGAGGTCGGCGTCGCCGAGTTGTTCCAGCTCGCCGCGTTCCCGCGCGCCGCGCAGGGAAGCCAGGCAGGCCTGCCTGCGGGGTTCCCAGAAAACGGTGAGGAACTCCTCGCGCAGCTCGGGATCGTCGGCCAGATCGGCCAGCAGGGCGGGGAGCACGCGGCTGAGCGCGGGGTCGGCCAGGCCGGTGCGCAGAGCCTCCAGATGCCCGACGATGTCGCAGTGCACGCAGCCGGTGTCGATCTCCACGACGCCGACGCGGTCGCGCGCCATGGCCGCGACGACCAGCTGCTGCTGGCTCTTCCAGCGCCGCCGGATGGCGGGCTTGGTGGTGCCCGCGCGGGCGGCGATGGCCTCCATGGTCAGCGCCGGGTAGCCGACCTCCCGGAGCAGCTCGGACACCGCCGCCAGCACGGCGTGGTCGATGCGCTCGTCACGTCGGCGTGCCATTCCACCTCCCTGCCGCGCTCACCCTACCGAGGCAGCATGACCACCTTGCCGAACGGTGCGCCGCTTTCGAGTAGTTTCAAGGTTTGTTCGGCGTCACTCAGTTCGAGGCGCTGGTGGACCACGGGCGAGAGCTGTCCCTGCTTCCACAACGCCATGACCTCCTGCCACGACTCGCGCAGTTCCTCGGGTTTCACCGAGTTCAGGCTGAGCCCCAGCAACGTCGGCGACTTGTGGAAATCGCGCACCAGCGTGGCGATGACGTCTTCCGCCGGAGGGCCACCGGCGGCGCCGCACAGCACGTGGCGTCCGTTGTCGCGCAGTAGTTCGAGGTGTTTGGCCGTATCCGGGCCCGCGACCGTGTCGACGACCACGTCGTACGTCTGATCCGGGGCAGCGCTGCTGGTCCGGTCCACGATCCGCGCGGCACCCAGCTCCCGAAGCCGCTTACCGCGCGCAGGGGAGGAGGTGACCGCGGTGACCTCGGCACCGCGAGCGTGGGCGATCTGCGTGGCCAGTACACCGATTCCGCCGCTCGCGCCGCGAACGAGCACGTGTTCTCCCGCTGTCATCCCCGCGCGGCGGAGCGCGATCCCGGCGACGAGCGCGTTCACACCCAGTGCAACCGTCTCGACGGCGTCGGCGTCTTGCGGCACCGGCAGGACGCGGCCGACATCGGCGACGACCCAATCCGCGTAGCCGCCGACGCCGAGGATGGCCAGCACTCGCTGCCCCACCAGGTCACCCGGTGCACCGGGTCCCGCGTCCTGGACACGGCCGACGACTTCGGCCCCGGGCACGGAACCCGGGCCGGTACTGCCCGGGTACTCACCCCGGCGGACCATGACGTCGACGTAGCCCGCGCCGATCGCTTCGACCTCGATGAGCACCTGTCCGGGGCCGGGCGTGGGCTCCGGCACGTCGACGAGACGGACCTCTCCGGACGTCTGCACAACCGCTGCTCGCACAGCGACTCCCTTCACAATAACGTTCCGATTCGGATCGGAACGTTATTGTGAAGGAGGTGTGCTCGTCAAGGGCTTCCAGGCTTGTGCGGCGTGACTTACGCCGGAACCGAGGGACGCCCTGGGTGCGTCCACCGCACCGAGGGACGCCCCCGGTGCGTTCAACGCACCCAGGGACGCCCTTGTCGCGATCGGGCCGGGCCGAACCTCAGCGGGGTGACGGGCTGACGGAATCCCAGAACCCGCACTGATGCTGGTCGCCGATTTCGCGGGTCAGCACGCTGTCCCCGGCGGGCTGAAGCGACATGACCGCTGGATCCGTTGGGGTGTAAGGAATCCAGCGTGGGGTCCCGGTGACGGTGGGGTTGCCGGTGCGGGCGAATCCGGTCCATTGGGCGACGATCTGCCTGCCGTAGGCCGCCTGGTTGGGTGTGAGGGTGACGTTGGCGGGCAGGTAGAGGAACGTGTTCTCCGAAACGTGGAAGGCGCCGTTGGGTTTGCTCTGGTCGAGGAACCACGCCGGTGGCGAGTCCGTGTCGTCCACCTGGTAGGCGTAGACCGTCAGCCGCCGTGCCAGGTGCCGGGCGGTACGCAGGGCGGGACAGACGGAGTTCGAGTCGGCCACGATCGTGCGGTAGGCGAGAAACGCCGACGGCTCGGGGAATCGTTCGAGCGGGTAGCGGGCGAACACGGCCGGAGCCAGCTCACCGTACTGCTGCCGGACCAGTTCTTCGTACTGCTGGGGCGTGTCGGGCAGCGGGAGCTGCACGTCGTCGCGGTCGACGCCGATCATCAGGCGCACTGGGTTGACCTCGCCCTCCTCGAAGGCTTCGGCGGGGGAGAGCGGGATCGTGACGCCGTCGACGACGGGGGCGATCGTGCCGCTGTCGGCTTTCATCCCGTCGCCGGCCTGCGCCAGCAACCGCTCGACGGGGACGGCTCGCAGACAGCGGGCGACGTCGGCGGCCTGTGCGCAGCCGACCGCGGCGGTGAACCGGGCGCCGGCCCGCTGGGCCTCGGATTCGGTGGGCCACCGTGCCTTGCAGTCCTGTGCCTGCCAGGTGGTGTCGTGGCCGAACAGGGAGTTGTACTGCCCGCTCTGGCTGATTCCCCGGTGGAACAGGCCGCGGGCGCCGGGGGAGACCGTCTGCGCGCAGACGCTCGATCCGCCCGCGGACCCGCCGTAGATGGTCACGTTGTGCGGGTCCCCGCCGAACCGGGCGATGTTGCGCTGTACCCAGCGCAACGCGGCCTGCTGGTCCTGGAAGGCATAGTTGCCGGAATGCGGGCCGAGGGCTTCCTCGGCGAAGAAGCCCATGATGCCCAGCCGGTAGTGGATCTCGACGCTGATCACCCGGCCGGTCGCGGCGAGATGGCCGGCGTCGTGCGGGCCGAAGAGCAGGAAACCGCCGCCGTGGATCTGCACCATGACCGGGAGCGGGCCCGGCCCGGCGTCGCGGGGGACGCGGACGTCGAGGTTCAGGCAGTCCTCGTTGGTCTGCCGCGGTCCTTGCCGGGCGGGTTGCGGACAGAGGTTGCCCGGTGTGGTGGCCGGGAAGGGTTCCGTCCACGGGGCGACCGGACGCGGGGCGCGCCAGCGCAGTTCGCCGGTCGGCGGCGCGGCGTAGCGGATGCCGAGCCACGAGGTCACGCCGTTGCCGCTCACCCCGCACACCGGGCCGTCGGCGGTGACCACGTCGGTCCCCACCGCGCAGGGCGGCGGCGTGCCGGGTGCCGTCGCGGTCGCGCCGGTGGGCAGGAACACGGTCGCCGCGCACACCGCCGCCGCGGCCGCCAACCGTGCCGTCGCTGTCACGGTGATCACCTCTTTCGCGCATCGGGAAACGACGAGAACACCGCTGTGGGTCGAACGGGCCGATTCTTCGGCGAGCGCCCGTGCCGAGGCGACAGTTCTTCCGCCCCAAGGGATTTCCGGCGCTTCATCCCAGTTTCCCGGTACGGGTTCGGCACCCGCAACCCGCCGGTCGCAGTATCCGCTACCGCCGCGCCGCCGAACGCTGTCCTCTGTGGACGGTGCGACGGGCGGCGACGGCGGTGTGGACAGCGACCGGCGGGCGGGGTAGTCTCGAGTTGAACGAACATGTTCGTGACGAACGTGTTCGCAAGGAAGGAGGCGGGGATGGAACCTCGAAGCAGGCGGGAGCGCCCCGCCAAACCGCCGCTGTCCCGGCAGTGGATCATCGACGTGACGATCGGCATCATGCGCCGCGAGGGGCTGCGGAAGGCGACGATGCGCCGTGTCGCGAAGGAACTCGACACGGGCCCGGCCTCGCTCTACGTCTACGTCCGGAACACGGCGGAGCTGCACGCCGCGGTCATCGACGAGCTACTGGGCGGCGTGCGGATGCCGGCCGGGGGGACCTGGCAGGAGCGGCTGGAACGCCTCGTCACGGACTATCGCGACATCCTGGCCGCGCAACCGGGGCTCGCCCGGTCGGCGTTGGTGATCCGGCCGTCCGGCCCCCATCTGCTGACGCTGTACGACCGCATGATGGGCCTGCTCGTCGAGGGCGGGGCCGAACCGGGCCAGGCCGGTATCGGGGTCGACCTGCTGCTGTTGACCGCGACCGCGAGCGCGGCCGAACACGCCGTCCCCGAGGACGGGGACGCCGACGCGGACACGGACGGTCCGGCCAAGCAACGTGCTCTCGCCGACGCGGTCCGTGCCGCGAGCGCGGACCGCGCGCCACTGCTCGCGCGGCATGCCGAAGCGGTACTCGGCGGCACGCCCGGCGAGCGGTGGAGCTGGTACCTCAAAGCGCAGATCGCCGGAATCGTCGCGCTCGCCACCGAATGAGGCGGCCTGTCCTTTGTGGACTCCGATGCCGTCCCGCCCAGCCGACACCGAAGAGAAAGCAGACGAACTCATGCACACCACATCCCACTATCCGATCGCAATCGTCGGAGGCGGCCTCGGCGGGCTGACCGCCGCGCGCGTGCTCCACGTCAACGGCGTCGAGCCGGTCGTCTTCGAACTCGAGGCCGGGCGGCACGGCCGTACCCAGGGCGGCATGCTCGACATCCACGAGGACAGTGGGCAGAAAGCCCTGCACGCGGCCGGGTTGTTCGACGAGTTCCTGCGGAAGTACCACCAGGGCGGCGAGGCCATGCGCGTGCTCGACAAGCAGGGCACCGTGTTGCGGAACGAAGCCGACGACGGCGAGCTCACACGGCCCGAAATCGACCGCGGCACCCTGCGGGACATGCTGCTGGACGCGCTGCCCGAAGGCACCGTGCGGTGGGGGAGCAAGGTCACCGGCGTCCATGCCGTCGACGGTCACCCCGGGCGGCACGAAGTCACGCTCGCCGACGGCGGCTCCTTCACGACCGATCTCATGATCGGTGCCGACGGCGCTTGGTCCCGCGTGCGCCCCCTCGTCTCCGAAGCGAGGCCGGCCTACACCGGCATCTCCTTCATCGAGACCGACCTCTTCGACGCCGTCGACAAGCACCCGGCCGAGGCTGCGGCGATGGGTGACGGCGCGCTCTTCGCGCTCGGCGGCGACGTCGGCGTCCTCGGCCACAAGGCGACCGACGGCAGCCTGCACGTCTACTTCGGCTACCGCTGCGACGAGTCGTGGATCGACACCATCGACTTCACCGACACGCCGGCCGCGAAAGCAGCCGTCCTGAATCTTCTCGACGGATGGGATGACGCGCTGCGCGGCCTCGTCGCGAACGCCGACACCGCCCTCATCCCCCGCCGTATCAACGCCTTGCCCGTCGGGCACTCCTGGGGCCGCGTCCCCGGCGTGACCCTGCTCGGCGACGCCGCACATCTCATGTCCCCGTTCGCGGGCGAGGGAGCGAACCTGGCCATGCTCGACGGGGCGGAACTCGCGCTCGCGATCGTCGCCCATCGCGACGACGTCGAAGCCGCCCTCACTGCTTACGAAGCCGAGCTGTTCCCTCGCTCCGCGGCTTCCGCGCGGGAGTCCGCCGAGGGACTTGAAATGATCTTCGCCCCGGACGCGCCCAAGGGGCTCGTGGAGCGATTCGCCGCCTTTGACGCGCGGAAAACCGGGGAACCGGCCTCATGAGTGTCGGAGGCATCGATACGGGTTCCGGAACCGGCGTGGGTGTGCCCGGCCAGGTGGAGCACGCCCACGCCGGTGGGCGACGGCACACCCGGCGCGCGCTCACGGGTGTGCCCCCTGGATCGCCACGGGATGCCGGGGGAGGGTGGCAGACATCAGCGTCCCGCTGTGTCCCGCTGACCTGATAGAGCCCTGAGTCCCACGGACGTGGTGCATTTGCGTCACCGCCGTCGCGGTATCGGGCGCGATACGGCCGATCGCGCGACAATCGGGACCGGAGACCCGCGAGCGACGGAAGGACCGCAGATGTCCGACTACCCGCGTAACACCCGCCAGGACCGGCCCGGCGTGGACGCGGCCCGGCTGTGGGCGGGAGGTGTCGCCACCGCTGTGGTGGCGGCGTTGATCGCCATCGTCGGGCTGCTGATCGCCAGGGGGATCTTCGCGGTGGAGGTGCTCGCGCCGAAGGGCGACGGCATCTGGGGCAACGCGAGCACGACCACCTACGCCGTGGTGGCCGCGATCGTCGCCCTGCTCGCCACCGGGCTGATGCACCTGCTGAGCGTGGCGACGCCGTCGCCGGGGCAGTTCTTCGGGTGGATCATGGTGCTGGTGACCGCGATCGCGGTGGTGCTGCCGCTGACGCTGACCGTGAACATCAGCGCGAAGGTGGCGACGGCGCTGATCAACCTGGTGCTCGGGCTGGCGATCGCGGTGATCGTGAGCAGCATGGCGGCGAGCGCGCGGACGCGCTACCGCGGCCCCGCGGCGGACCAGGCACCGACCCGCCGCTGGGACCAGCCGGGACCGCCTTCGTCGTACTACGACAGCTGAGCGGGCCCCGGCGTCCGCTGTGAGACACACCACGAACGTTTCCTTCGGCGCCGAAAAGGGAAACCCCTCTCTGTACGCCGTCGTGGTTCGGCACGTGCGAGTCAGAAGGGGTGAACGACGATGACCGCGACATACGGCCAGACGTGGCATCCCGACCGACCTGAAGACGCCGGGAGCGCCGAAGAGGACGACGACCGGCCGTTGGCCGCCCTCTTCGCGCACTTCGACGACCTGAAGCGGCGGGTCAACAGGCACCTGTATTCGAGCGGCGAGGAACCCGAGGACCCCGAGGTCCCGCCGGCGGAGGCCCGGCCGCGGAACGTCGGCTGAGGACAGCGGAGGTCGCGTCATGGACGCCGGGACGGACGCGCTGAACCATCTCGACGTCGCCAACGAGGCGCTCGCGGATCTGCGTGTCGTGCTGGCCGAGGAACGCCATCTGGAGGCGCTGCTGGAGCACAATGTCTCCTTCGCCGCGCAGCTGATCGTCGAGGCCGACGCCGTGTCCATCACCTCGCTCACCTCGGCGGGGCCCCGGACCTTGGCAGCCACCGATCCGTCCATCGCCGAGCTGGACGGCAAGCAGTACGCCGCCGATCGGGGACCCTGTCTGGACGCGGCCCGTGATCGCCAGCCGGTGCGCGCGGTGATCGCCGAACGGCGCCGCGAGTGGCCGGAATTCTCCGAAGCTGCCGATGCGGTGGGGATGTCCACGTCCGTGTCGATCCCGCTGTTGCTGGACGACTCCGGCAATCCTGGTGAGGGGCGGCTGGTGGGGGCGTTGAACGTCTACAGCCGCTCGACGAAGGCGTTCGACCCCCTGGACGAGACGCTGCTGCGGCTGTTCACCACCGCCGCCACCGCGGTCATCGACTGCGCCGGTCGCTGGTACGAGGCACGCCGGACCATCACGCAGCTCGAACAGGCCATGACCACCCGCGCCGGGATCGAGCAGGCCAAGGGCGCGCTCATGGCCATCCACGGCTGCACCGGCGACGAGGCCTTCGCGCGGCTGGTCGAGCAGTCGCAGCACCACAACGTCAAGCTCCACCAGCTCGCCCACGACTTCCTGACGACGCTGCGCACCTCCGGCTGATCACCGTGCCCGGCTCGTAGGCTGGGGCCCGCACGGGGATGGACAGGAGGCCGAGTGACCGACACGACGGTGGCCGAGGTGCTGGCCGAGCTGGCCGCGCTCGAGGACCCGAAGATCCGCGAGGTGAACGAGAAACACGGTGACGAGCACGGGGTGAACCTCGGCAAGCTGCGCGCCCTCGCGAAGCGGCTGAAAACGCGGCAGGAACTCGCCCGCGAGTTGTGGGGGACCGGTGACGCCGCGGCGCGCCTGCTGGCGACGCTGATCTGCCGCCCGAAGGCGTTCGAGCGTGCCGAGTTGGACGGCATGGTGCGCGAGGCATGCGTCCCCAAGGTGCACGACTGGCTCGTGAACTACGTGGTGAAGAAGAGCCCGCACGCCGAAGAGCTGCGCCTGGCCTGGTCCGCCGATCCGGATCCGGTCGTCGCGAGCGCGGGATGGGCGCTGACCACCGAACGCGTGGTGAAACAGCCCGAGGGGCTCGACCTCGCGGGACTGCTCGACGTCATCGAGGCGGAGCTGAAGGACGCCCCGGGTCGTCTGCAGTGGGCGATGAACAGCTGCCTGGCCCAGATCGGGATCGGGCACGCCGGGCACCGCGCCAGGGCGATCGACATCGGCGAGCGCCTGGAGGTGCTCAAGGACTATCCGACGCCGCCGAACTGCACGTCGCCGTTCGCGCCCGTCTGGATCGCCGAGATGGTGCGGCGGCAGCACGGCGTGTAGCCCGTCCCGGAAGCGTCAGCCCTCGACAGGCGGGCGCGCGACGACGAGTTCCCGTGCCGCCTCGGTGTGCGCGAAGGTCAGCTCCCTGGCCTGCACACCGTCCCGCGTTTCGATGACCGTGGTGATGTGGTCGAGTTCGTCGGCGCGGTGGGCGAGCGACCTGCGTAGGGGACAGGCGAACGTCCGACACTGGGCCGGCGAACTCCTGCCGCTGCTCACCGGTGACGACGATCCGCTGGGCGTGGAAGGGTTCGCGACGCACAAGCTCCCCCTCGAGGACGCGCCGAAGGCGTACGAAATCTTCCAGAAGAAGCAGGACGGTGCCCAGAAGATCCTGCTCGAAACCGCCGACTGAGCGTCGGCAGGTCCATAACGGACGTCCGAAAAGGACACTGAGTGGGAGGGGTTCCGGCGGCGCCGGCCCGGATCACCCCGGCGACCCGGGAAGCGATCGAGGCCCGCAACCGGCGGCGGCCCCCGACGCGGTGCCGCGCACGCCCTGTGCGCCGAGCCGGAACCCGAGCGCCATCCGTGACGTCGTGCCGAAGCGGTGCTGCAGCTCCGCGACCACGGTGCGTACCGTGCGGCTGCTCAGCCCGAGCCGGTTCGCCACCTGGTGATCCGTCGCGCCCTCGACCAGGAGCTCCGCGACGCCGAGCTGGCGCACGGACAGTCCGGCGCGTGCGGGCAAGCCGCTGTCGAGTGGCCGGGAATTCGCCCACAGCAGGTCGAACAGCTGGTTGCACAGGACGGCGATCGGGGTGTGGAGCACGAGGGCGCCGGCGTCCAGATCGCCTTCGTCGAGCGGCAGCACCGCGAACCGGGTGCCGAAGATCAGCATGTGCCGCAGCGTGCCGTCGTGGACCCTGACCTCCGTGCTCCGGCCGGACGCCTGGCCGCGCAGCCGGTCCAGGCCGACGAGTCTCGGGTCGACCAGCAGCCGGCGTCGCCCGCTGCCCGCCGCGGGGCATTCGAGGAGCGCGGGATCGCACTTGTCCGCCCACGCCCCGCACAAAACCCCGTGCACGAATTTCGCCATTTCGGCCAGTTGACAGATTCTTCTCAGCACCGCGGTCCGGTCGTGCAGGATCTCGACGAATTCCATTCGGCGGACCCATTGGCCATCGGTCAGCTGGTTGAACGACATTCGACTACCACCGGGCCCATCAGAACAGCGCAGCGAACGAGGAACGGAATCAATTCTTAGCAGTGCGCGGACGGTTCGCCAGGGCCATCCAGGGGATGGGATACCGACGATCGGGCCATCGTGGCGAAGCGATCTTCGACGAATTGACTGGTGATGAGCCGACGGTAAAGTTCGCTGGTTTCGACGAGTTCCGCATGGCTGCCGTGGCTGTCCACCCTGCCCTCGTCGAGCACGATGACGTGGTCGGCGCCGCGCACGGTGGACAGCCGGTGCGCGATGACGACCAGCGCGCATTCACCGGCGACCCGTGCGAGAGCCTCGGTCAGCGCCAGCTCGTTGATCGCGTCGAGGTGTGCCGTCGGCTCGTCGAGTAAGAGCAGGTCGGGCTGGGTGAGGAGGGCGCGTGCGATGGCGACGCGCTGTCGCTCGCCCCCCGAGAGCATGGTGCCGCGTTCACCCACCTGGCTGACAAGCCCGTCCGGCAACCGGTCGACCAGCTCCGTGAGGCAGACCAGTTCGAGAACCCGGGCGAGCGCCGCGTCGCCGGCCTCCGGTGCCGCGTAGGTCAGATTCTCACGCAACGTTCCGTGCAGGATCGGCGCGTTCTGATCCACCAGCGCGATACGCGAACGGCAGTGGTCGCGGTGCAGGCGTGTGACATCGACACCATTCAACAGGACGCTTCCGGAAAGTGGTTCGTGAAAACGCTCGACCAGTGAGAAAATTGTCGACTTGCCCGCGCCGGACTTACCCACCAGTGCGATATTCGCTCGTGCGCCGACGGTGAACGACACTCCGTTCAGCACCGGCCGCGTGGCGTAGGAGAACCGGACATCGCGGAATTCCAGGACGGGGGTGTGTGGTGCGCGAGGCGCGGGAGCACGGACTCCGGCGTCGTTTTCGACGGGAATCGCCGCCACCTCGTGCACGCGCTGCATCGCGCCCATTCCCCGCTGGATCAGCCCGATGCCCTGCAACAGCGAGACGAGGGGGACCACCAGATAAGTGGCGTACAGCAGGAACGCCACCAGGTTCCCGAGCGAGGTGGCGTCCGCCGCCACCCTCGTCCCGCCGATCAGCAGCACGAGCAGCAGCGAACCACGGATGGCCAGTTCGACGGCCGGGGTCATCACCGAGGTCAGCCTGGCCGCGCGCACGCCCGCGGCGTAAGCCGACTCGGCCCGCCCGGCGATCCGCCGTTCCTCCCGGGTTTCGGCCCTGCTCGCCCGGACCGTCCGGATCGCGCCCAGCGCGCGCTCGAGATCGGCGGTCATCTCGCCGACACCGCGCTGCGTCTGCTCGCCCGCGGTGCGGAGCCTGCTGAGCAACGACACCACGATGACGGCCGCCACCGCCACCGTCGCGGCGACGATCAGGAACAACACGGGGTCGAGCAGCAGCATGAGCACCACCGTGCCGATTCCCGTCAGCCCGCCGGAGACGAGGTGCACGGACGCCGTGGAAACGACGTCGCGCAGTACGGTGGTATCGACGCTGAGCCTCGCGATGAGGTCACCGAGGCGGTGGTCCTCGTATTCCCGCATCCGCAGCCGCAACAGCCGTGCGATCAGCCGGCGCCGGACCCCGAGCACGACTCCCTCGCCCGAGCGTTCCAGCAGGAACAAGCCGAGACCGTCCACTGTGGCCTGAGTCAGGAAGAGCGCGGTGATCCCGGCGATCAGCCACCACGGCAGCGGCCGCGTGCCGACCGTGTCGACGGCGTTCCTGACGAGCAACGGCTGCACCATGCCGAGACCGGAGGCGGCGACGGTGAGCGCGATGGCGAAGGCCAGTACCCGCCGGTGCCCCGCCGTCAGCCGCAGCAGATCGCGGAAACCGGCGCGAGCGGTCATTCGGGCGGCCCGACGGCGAGGAGCCGCCCGAAATACCCGGACGGCGCGCCTTCGTCGACGAGCCTGTCTTCGGCCTCGATCCAGGCGTGGGCGCCGAACGGCGGCTTCACCCGGACGCCGGCGCACCACGTCGGCCAGGTACCGCCGAACCGGCACAGGACGGCGGCGGCGAGCGACCTCGGCAGGCAGCCCTGCGGGCCCCGGCAGGTCAGGCTGACCGCGAGGACGGCGTCCCGCGCGGACTTCGCCTGCTCGTACGAGGCCGGGCGGGCGCCACGACGGAGCACGCGCAACAGGGCCTTGATCCGCCGGGGTGGCAGCTTCGCGATCAGCTTGGCCAGCACGACCGCGAGGCGGGCGGAAGACCGGCGCCCGAGCGGGACGGGCAGCGGGCGGCCGAGCGCGCTCGGCGTGGTCACGGTGTCACCAGCCCTGCCGAACGCAGGCCCGCCACCAGCGCCGTCACGTCCCGCTCCGCCTGCTCCTTCGACACGCGGTACTCGCCGGCGAGCGCCTCGGCGGCCTGCTCGGCGCTCCGGCCTTCGAGCAACGCGCCGACCACGAGCTTTCCGGTCGGGTTGAGCTGGAAATACCGGCCCGCGCGCTCGTCGAGCAGCACACTTCCGTAGTCGGTGTCCACAACGGACACTTCGGCGCGTAACGTGAGGCCCATCTCTCCTCCTGGAAAATCGGGACTACTTCGAAAGGGTGCGCAGCCAGACCTCGCAGCCGATGGTCGAGTAGAGGACGGCCTCGCGCAGTCCCGGCGTGTCCGGGCGGGAAGCCAAGGCGCGCAAGCGATCCCGGTCGACGAGACCGAGCCGCGCCAGCAGCGGGTCGTCCCAGAGCCGGGCCAGATCGCCCCGGTTCTCCCGGAGCCCGGCCGCCGCGTCCATCGAGGCCTGCGCCTTGCTGGTCCTGGTGAGACATTCGGCGGGCACCACGCCCCGCATCGCCTCGGTCAGCACCGGTTTGTAGGCCCACGGCGTCACCCGGTCCGCCGGCCTGATCGCCAGGCACGCCTCGATCACCCGGTCGTCGAGATACGGCGACTGGATCGGCAGCCCGGCCCGCGCGCTCATCTGCTCCCACTGCCGGATGATCCGCGAGCAGGCCCGGATCTGGTCGAGGTCGGTGTGTTCCCCTCGGGTGGCGCCGAGCGGTTCCGCCGACCTCGCCGCCTCGCGGATGGCCGCCGCGGCGAGCTGTCTCGCCTCCGGGGTCACCCAGTCGAACAGCCGCGGCGGGCAGCCCCAGCCCAGCGCCGCGGTCACCGGCGCGGTCTTCGGCGCGGACAGGTCGTCCGCGGTGTCGGCGAGCCACCTGCGGTACGACCGCGAATCGGCGAGCGCCCGCACCATGTCCCCGAACGGCCAGGTGAACAGGGCACGGAAACCCCGCAGCTGCCGGAGCGCGAACAGCGGCCGCCGCCGGAGCACCGTGTGGTAGTGCGCCTCGGAACACCAGGCGACGTGGTCCCCGCCGATGCCGGTGAGCCGGACCCGGCTTCCCTTGGCCGCCAGCGGTTCCAGATCGCTGAGCAGCCGCGCCCTGTCCATCATGCCGATGCTGGGCTCGTCGAGCGGGTCGTCGATTTCCAGCAGCTTCTCGTAGACCAGCGGCGATTTCCCCGCGTCCCACACCAGGTGCTCGACCTCGGGCAGATGAGCGGCCGCCCGCTTCGCCCAGCCGAGGTCGTCGTCCGCGGGGTCGATGCCCGGCCAGGTACTCGCGATCACGCGAGCGTCGCCGCGCGCGGCGAGGAAGGTCACCGACGTCGAATCCAGGCCACCGGACAGATCACACGCGACAGTCCCGCCGCCCCGGGTACGGGCGTCCACCGCGGCGGTGAGTGCTTCCCTGACCAGCGGTGCGCCCTCGGCGAGGCCGCGGACCGGGCGCGGTGGCCGCCACCAGGTCGCCGTCCTCGTGTGGCCGTCGGGTTCGAGCACCAGTGCGTCCCCGGGGCGCACGCCGTCGATGCCGTGCCACAAAGGCTTGTGCAGCAAGGGATGCGGCACGGGGAAGAGCAGCCGCACCGACACGGTCTGCTCGTCGAGGTCCGCCCCGGTGACCTCGGCGAGAATGTCGGCGCGGTCCGCGGCGACCGCGATTCCGCCGATTTTCGCGTGATGGACCAGCCGCAGACCGGACGCGGTGCCCTGGACCCGGCACCGGCCGCGCACGGCGGCGACCAGGTGGAAGCTGCCCGGGAGCTTACGGGCCAGGGCATCGAGCTGGGCGGGATCACGGACGCGCCCGGCCTCGGCTGTCAGTTCGTCTGCCGTGACCGGGCAGCAGCCGATCACCGCCAGCAGCGTTTCCCCTGCTCGGACGGCGACGATCCCGCCGTCGCGCCACCGGCCGGTCAGCCACGGCCGTCCCGAGACGTGGGGCAGCGTCCGGGACCCCTGCGCGCGAAACCGCGGGGCCACGGCAAGGCCCGCCTCGTGGTCGGGAAAGACCGCGAAGTACTCCTCGCCGTGACCCAGCATGCCCAATGCCTCAGGCATCGACGTTCGGCGTACTCAGTTCTTGCTGAGGATCAGCCGGTCGTTGCCGTGGAACTGCAGCAGTCCGGTGACCTCTTCGAACTCGCCGGCCTCCGTCAGCGTCGGGGTCTCGTACTCCTTCATTCCGCTCACCTCTCCCTGGGTCGCATGGGTTGGACAGCGCGCGCTGTGACCGAACGTAACAAGCCGTGGCGGGTGGCCAAACCCCAGCGGGCTTCCGGAAGCGGCAATTGCCACAAGCGGAAGTCCCTTCGCGTCCCGATGGCTCCGGCCCGGTACGCGGCCGAGTCGAGGCGCTATCGGAGTCCACAATGGACTCTTCGGGGCTGGTCGCCGGGCTACCCGGCAGGGCGGGATTCCGGTCGCACGTTCGCCAGGCGGAGTCGCGCGATGCCGCGTGCGGTGCCGACCACGAGGGTGCCGTCGTGATCGACGGCCAGTGCCGTCACCTCGGTGTCGAGATCGACGTCGCACAGGATTTCCCACTCGCAGGGGTGGGCGAGCCGCTCCGATCGTTTCGGTTCCGGGGTGGGAACGAGGCGGGCGAGCCGCAGGACGCGGCCGCCGAGGGCGGCGGCGGCCACGCCGCCGGAGAGCCGCAGAAGCGCGGTGTCGTTGGCGATGATGGCGCCGCCGTGGTTCGGCCGCCGCCGGAAGGTGGTGTCGTACACCTTGTCATGCAACGACTTCGCCGCCAGGTGCTTCTTCGCCCCCGGCGCCCAGGCGTGCAGGAAGGCGTCGTGGAACACCACGAGCGGCTCGTCCCCGGTCACGTCCGTGCCCGGCAGCACGCCGACCATGATCGACCTTCCCGGCCAGAAGGTGATCGACGGGCCCGGCTGCCCGGTCCTCGGGTCGTGGATGCTCAGGCGGCCGGTGGCGCCGTCGTTGACGACGAAGTGCCCGTCGGAAGTGCTCATGGCCGTCGGTTCCCGCGACGGCAGCTGCCAGAGCTGGGCGCCGTCGGCCAGGTCCCAGGCGCGGACGGTGCCCTCGTCGTCGGTGAGCAGCACCCGTTGCCCGTCCGTGCTGGTGCAGGCGAGTGCCCGGCCCGTGACGGCCGCCGGGCAGGCGGTGCGCTCCCCGGTGGCCGGATCGACCAGCGTTGGTGGTCCCTGGGCGGTGTCGCACACCACCCGCGGGCCGTCCCGGTCGTCCGGCGCCGCGATCAGTGCCGTCGGCCGCGCGTCCAGCACCACTTCGCGAACCGGCCGTCCCTCCGACCACACCCGCAGGACCGGGCCCGCGTGCCCGGTCACCAGGAGCCCGCCGGCGACCGCCAGGTGCCCGACGCCGGTAGGTGTGGCCGGCTCTCCGCCGACCAGCTCGCGCACGTCCCACAGCCGCACCGTGCGGTCGTCGAACCCGCCGGTCACGACCACGACGCGGCCGTCGGGCAGCGTGGTCGTCGCCACGGCCTGGATCGGGCCCGAATGCGCGTGCACGAGGGTGCCCACGCGGTCGTCCGGGGTGGCGGTGATCCACATGCTGCCACCGCCGTAGCAGCTGACCTCGCTCCCGTCCGGAAGCCAGGTGGCGACCGAGGATCGCGCGGAGCACCCGCGGTCGTCCTCCAGCACTTTCCCGCTGATCACGTCCCAGGAATGTGTCCAGCCCGCTCCCGACACCGTCGCCCGATGGTCTCCTCTGTCCGAAGTGGACTGTAGGTCGAGCGCGAACCGGTCCGCCGTTCCGGGCCACGGCGTGCGGATCCTGCGGCCCGTCGCGGTGTCGATCGCCCACACCGAGACGTCCTGATAGGACACCGTCGACGCGACCAGATGGACCAGCCGGTGCGCACGCACGATCGCGACCACCGGCCCGCCGGGCGCCGGGGTCCACAGGATCCGGTGCACCCCGGGCAGGATGTCCTCGCGGTAGTCGTTCCAGCAGGCGTACCAATCGATGTCCGGTCCGGCCGGTTCGAGCGCGAGCAGGTCTTCGACGTAGTCCTCCGTCCCCGGCTCGGGATCGTCGGGCTCGGACGGCTCCGGCGCCGCCGGGAGATCCTCGGAGCGTTCGTGTGCCGCCGACGCGTCCCATGGATCGACGGTTTCGACAGGATCGACGGGGAGCGGCGGCAGCTCCCAGCTCACGGGTTCTCCGCTGTCGACGTCCCAGGCCCGGATCTCCCCGGTCATGGTGCCGGCCAGGAAGACGTGACCGCCGCCGGTGAGCGGGACGCATGCCAGCGCCTCCACCAGTTCCGGCAGTGGCCACGGCGAGTCGGCACGCTGGTTGCTGTGCGCCTCGACGATCCGGACGTGGTGGCCGACGTCGAGGCTGAACACCAGCACCCGGCCGTCGGCGAACGGGACCGGCGCGACGTCGATGACCTTGGCGTTGTGCCGGGTCAGGATGTGGTGCGGCGGCTCGGTGTGCCAGTCGGTCCAGGTGCATCGCCACGGCGAGTTCACGGCGAGCCTGCCCGCCGCTTCGGTGAGGGTGGCCGCACCGGTCTGACGTGCCGTGAGTTCCAGGTAGGCGGGCCGTTCTCCCGGGGGCTGGTCGCGCAGGTGGTGCGCGGCCCGCTGATAGGCGAGGGCAGCCGTCCGGGCCTGCTCGCTCTTCGCCTGAGACAGGCAGGGCAGGAGCCCGGACTGCTCTGCGGCGAGCAGGAACCCCGCGTCGGTCAGCAGTGGGTCGAGCCTGCCCGCGTCGGCCGCGTGCCCCGCCAGGTGCCTGAGGGTGTACGGCCTGGCCGTGGCCCAGTCGGCCGGCGCCTCCGCGCGCAGTGCGTCGGCCAGTCTGCCGCTGACGTCGGCCAGCTCGTCCTGACCGAGCGTCTGGCGCAGGTAGGTGCGCAGCACGTCGTGCAGCCGCATCGTTTCGTCGCGGACCTCGGCCAGCGACAGGTCGACGAGCTGCCGGGTCAGCCGACGGCACGCCGCTGGTGCCAGCCCGGCCGCGCGCCACAGGAGATGCACCACCGCCACGGGAACGTCGACGTCCTCGGGGAACACTCCCAGCTCCAGGAACCGGGTGCGCCCCACCGGATCCAGGCGCCGGATACTCGCCTCGACGGTCGCGCGGACGGCGTGGTCCCTGCGGTCGGCGCTGTCGAGGTCGAGGCTGCCGGGACCGTCGAGCGAGAGCTGTCCGGCCACCAGGTCCGCTGCCGCGTCCGGGGCCGTGCCCTCGGCGACGGCCTGCCGGAGGGCGGCGTTGACCAGCGCGAGCAAAAGTGCCCACCGGCCGGTGAGCCGGAGCAGCCGCTCGGTCCTGGTCAGCCCGGGCAGGCCGAGGGCCAGCAGCGACCGGCTTTCGCCCGGGCTCAACGGTTCCACGGTCACGGCCCGCACGGTCGCGGGCAGGGTGCCACGGGATCGGGTCGTCGCCACGATCTGGACACCGGCCAGGAGGAACGGGGACAGCCCGCCGGCCGTCCACACGTCGTCGACCACCAGCAGCGTCCGCTCGCGGTCACCGAGCAGTCCGGCCAGCCGGTGTGCGGCGGCCGCCGGGTCGACGAGCGTGGGGCGGCTCCCGCTCAGCAGCTCGCTGAGGTCGTTGATCTTGTCCGCCAGCACGGGATCCGGCACCTGCTCGCCCAGCGTCACCCACAACACGCCGCCGGGGAACGCGTCCCGCACCCGGCGACAGACCTGCGCGACCAGGGTCGTCTTGCCGAAACCGCCTCCGGCGACGACGCCGATGGTGGCGTCACCGGCCAGTATGGACGCGGTCAGCCGCTCGGCGGCCTCGGCCCGCTCGACGAGTTCCCTGGCAGGCTCCGGCACCATCCACACCGGCCCCGCCGGATGCGCCTGACCGGCGAACGTGACGGTCCTGGCCTGCACGACGGTGCCGACCACCACCCCGCTCACCTCGTTGCGCGTGTCCGCCACCGGACAAGTATGCCCATGCGGCCACGGCTGGCATCGGTGGCGAGGCCGTCCTATGGTCGGTTCGCCGACCTAGGAGGCGTGATGTCCGGACGCACGAAGTACACCCTGGACGAGGCCGATCTCCCCACCCGGTGGTACAACGTCGTCCCCGATCTGCCCGAGCCGCCACCGCCGCCGCTGCATCCGGGCACCCGCGAGCCGATCGGGCCGGAGGATCTGGCGCCGCTGTTCCCGCAGGCGCTCATCGCCCAGGAGGTGTCCGGCGAGTCGTATGTCGAGATCCCGGAAGAAGTCCTGGACGTCTACCGGCTGTGGCGGCCTTCGCCGTTGTTCCGCGCGCGGCGGCTGGAGAAGGCGCTGGGCACTCCCGCGCGCATCTACTACAAGTACGAGGGTGTCAGCCCGGTCGGTTCGCACAAGCCGAACACCGCCGTGCCGCAGGCGTTCTACAACGCGGCCGAGGGGGTCACGCGGCTGACCACCGAGACCGGGGCCGGCCAGTGGGGCAGCGCGCTGGCGTTCGCGTGCGCGCAGTTCGGGCTGGACTGCGAGGTCTGGCAGGTGCGCGCGTCCTACGACCAGAAGCCGTATCGCAAGCTGATGATGGAGACGTTCGGCGCGACGGTGCACCCGAGCCCGTCGGAGCTGACCGCGTCCGGAAAGGCGATCCTGGCGGCCGATCCGCACTCGACCGGCAGCCTGGGGATCGCGATCAGCGAAGCGGTGGAGCAGGCGGCGGCGGATCCCGCGGCACGGTACGCGCTGGGCAGCGTGCTCAACCACGTCCTGCTGCACCAGACGGTCATTGGCGAGGAGGCGCTGCGGCAGTTCGAGCTGGCAGGGGACACGCCGGACCTGATCGTCGGCTGCACCGGCGGCGGCTCGAACTTCGGCGGGCTCGCTTTCCCGTTCCTGCGGGAGAAACTGGCCGGGCGGATGGACCCGGTGATCCGCGCGGTCGAACCGGCGGCGTGCCCGTCGCTGACGCGCGGGACCTACGCGTACGACTTCGGTGACACCGCGGGGCTGACGCCGTTGCTGAAGATGCACACGCTGGGCCACGAGTTCATCCCGGACCCGATCCACGCCGGTGGGCTGCGCTACCACGGGATGGCGCCGCTGCTGTCCCACATCTACGAGCTGGGCCTGTTCGAGGCGGTCGCGATCGGGCAGCGGGAGTGTTTCGCCGCGGGGGTGCGGTTCGCGCGCGCCGAGGGCATCATCCCGGCGCCGGAGCCGACGCACGCCCTGGCGGCCTGCGTGCGGGAAGCGTTGCGGTGCAAGGAAACCGGGGAGGAGAAGGTGATACTGACCGCGCTGTGCGGGCACGCGCACCTGGACCTCCCGGCGTATGGCGCGTATCTGGCGGGGGAGATGACCGACAACGACCTCTCGGAGGAGGCGCTGAGCGCGGCGCTGGCGACGCTGCCCTGAGCCCGTGGCGTGGCCGTCTCGGCGGTAATGTGGCTGCCGATGCCGGAACCTCGCCAAGCCGCGAAGCCGCCTTCGACGTTCCCGGCGAAGGTGTCGCACGGCAGCGGCTGGCTCGACCACGGCTTCCACATGGACCCCCACTCCCACACCGACGGGCAGCTGGTGTACGCGGCATCCGGGGTCGTGGCCACCACGACGGAGCGGGGGAGCTGGGTCGCGCCGGCCAGCCGGGTGACGTGGACGCCGCCGGGCTTCGTGCACTCCCACCGCTTCTACGGCAGGACCGACGCTCGTCTCGTCGTCATCCCCGCCGACGTTTGCGGGGATCTCGTGGCGCATCCCAGCGTGTTCGCGGTGAGTCCGTTGCTGCGCGAGGTCCTGCTGGCGCTGACCGATCGGCGGGAGACCCGTCCCGGCGCCCGTGAACGGCTGCGCGCGGTGGTGCTCGACGAACTCGTCGAGGCCCCCGACCAGTCCGTGCACCTGCCGGAGCCGCGCGACGACCGGCTGCGTGCCGTCACCGATCTGCTGCGCGCCGATCCCGCCACGGCCGCGACACTGGCCGAGCTTGGCCGGACCGCGGGCGCGAGCGCGCGCACGCTGAGCAGGCTGTTCCACACCGAGCTCGGGATGAGTTTCCACCACTGGCGCACCATCCTGCGCATCCACCACGCCCTGGTCCAGCTCACCGACGGCCGGTCCGTCACCGACACCGCGATCGCGTGCGGCTGGTCCAACCCCACGAGCTTCATCGAGGCGTTCACCGCCATCGTCGGCCAGACTCCCGGGCGCTACCAGGCCGATCTGCGCGCCGGCGGCAGGTAGCCGCTCAGGTTGGCGACTTTCCGGTATCGGCTGTCCGGTTACCGGTGGTCGGCAACCCGTCATGGGGCGATTGTGGTGATCGACAGCGGTTGCGGAACCCGGCGCTGTCGATCATCGGGCTTATTCGAGGAAATAGGGAAACACATGAGTGAAACAGCTGAGAAAACTGCCGTGGTCATCGTCGGCGGCGGTGTCGCCGGACTCGCGCTCGGCAATTTCCTGCTGCGCAGTGGTATCGAATGCGTCATTGTGGAGAAGCACAGCCGGGACTATGTCGAGCGCCGGCAACGGGCCGGGGCGCTCGACGGCCGCGGGGTGCGGATGTTCCGTGAGTGGGGCCTCGAAGAGGTCATGGGCGGCTCCTCCGCCGCGCCCCTCGAATCGGAGGGAATGCCGCTGCGGATCGAGGGAGAACTGCGGCATTGGACGGCCGGGTGGGACGATGGCGAGGAGCGGGACGGCGCGGGTGTCTTCTGCCCCCAGCAGGTTCTCGTCCGGAACCTCATCGAGGTCTTCCTCCGCGACGGGGGCGATCTGCGCTTCGAAGCGGGCGACATCTCCCTGGAGGACCTCGACGGCGAGCGCCCGCTGGTCCGCTACCGGGACGCCGCGGGCGCGGCGAAGGTGATCAGCTGCGACTTCGTCGCGGGCTGCGACGGCTACCAGGGCGTCAGCAGGGCGTCCATTCCCGCCGACGTTCTCACCTGCTACTCCCATGAGTTCGGGTACGCGTGGCTGGCCGTCCTGGCCGAGGTGCCCGCGGATCCGCCCGCCGTGACGGCGGTGCACTCGCGCGGCTTCGCCGCACAGATCACGCGCGGTCCGGACGCGAGCCGGCTCTACCTGCAGTGCCCGCTCACCGACACCCTCGAGGACTGGCCGGACGAGCGGATCTGGAGCGAGCTGGCGGCCCGGTTCGGCGAACCCGTGGCGGTCACCGGCCGGATCGCCGACAGGCAGCTCGTGCCGCTCCGGTGTGTGGTGTTCAGCCCCATGAGCCATGGCAGGCTCTTCCTGCTCGGGGACGCGGCACATCTCGTTTCCCCGATGAGCGCGAAAGGGATGAGCCTCGCCCTTCGCGACGTCGAAGTTTTCGCGCGTGCAGTCGTGCACCAGATCGAGAAGGACGATCCGAGTCTGCTCGGAGAATACTCCGAGACCTGCCTGAAGCACATCTGGGACGTGCAGACATTCGCCGTCGGGGTCACCGAAACAATACACAACGCCGGTGACGCCTCCTACGAAGGTGAGTTCCGCAAGCAAATCGCCCGCACCGAACTGGAACGCATGGTCGCGCCCGCCGCGGTGGACCGCGTTTCCGGGTAACCGGCCGCTTGACGGACGCGGGTGCGCCGGGAAAAGGATCTTGGGCCGCCCGGCAGCACCCGTGTCCGGCCACCAGGGCAATTTTGTCCACCTGATTGCCGGAATGACCCGGACGAACCGGACCGATAGCGTGAGCTGGCTCTGGCGGTTCCACCGCTGTCCTGGGAGGAAGAATGCACTCACGAAGACCGATGAACGCCGCCCGGAAACTGGCGCTGGCGGCGCTGGCTCTCGTTTCGATCTCGCTGTCCGTCGCCACTCCGGCCGCGCAGGCGGCCACGCCCACCGTCGGCGAGCGCAACACGCCGGCACCGATCACGTTCGACACCTGCTACGCCCCGAACGCGACCGGTCCCTGGACCAAGAACCGCTTCGGCAGTTGCACGAAGACGCGGCTGAGCTACAAGCGTTACGCCTGTCCCGACGCGGGCTGCGCCGTCGACGGCACCGCGAGTGCCTTCGTCACCACGATCAGCAATCTCGTCCCCGGGACCCGCCAGGTCCTGGTCGGGCATCAGATGGGTGGCTTCTACACCGATCTCCCGGAGACCACCCGCATCGGCCTGGCGATCGAGTGCGTCCCGAAGAACACGTCCGGCACCGCGCGGTGCGACCAGCCATCGGCGACCATCGTCAAGAGCATCGCCGAGTGGCGGACCCAGATGAACGAGTTCACCACGCTCGCCTTCGACGGCGAGGACCTGCCCGATCCCGCTCAGCCGCCCGAAATCCAGGCGGAGAAGCGCACCGGATACACGCTCTCGTACCGGATGTTCGTCGAAGAGCCGCCGGGCACTCGTTCGGAGCTGACCACCGGCGCTTCCTCCTTCGGCGTGCGGTGCGACGTCGTCCGGCAGCTCAACCCCTCTTATGGACGCGGCGCCGACTGCGCCTTCCCGCACGAGACGTACTTCTACGTCGACCGGGCGGACGCACTCAACGCCGAGTCGGCACGTCTGATCTCCGACGGGATCGTGGGTTCCTCGGCCGCGTACCCGCCGCTCGGCGGCGGCTGGTTTATCCCGGGCTACCCCGGTGTCGGCGGCCGCGAAGTCTGGCGCCGTCCGCTCACGCGGCAGTACTACGACACGGCTTCCCAGCAGGCGCACCGCGCCGTCGCAGAGAACAGCTGTGTCACCCGCTGGGGACCGGACTACCAGCAGCGGCCCGGCGGAGGGACCAACGTGTGCGCCGCGTTCCCGTTCGACGCCACGCGCCAGGGCGCAACGCCCAGGGGCGGCACGCCAGGGCCGACCTACGTCGTGCGGCCGGTGGCCACCGCGGACTACCAGGAACTGCTGACGCGGCTGCAGACTTTCCTCGCGGACAACCACATTCTCGACGGCGACAATTACTGGGTGTACCCCGTGAACTGAGTCCGCACATCCTGAATGGGACGTGTCCTTTAAGGCTGACATCACACGGACGGGTGATCCTTCTCTGGTGAAGGCAAGCCGCCTGCTACGGGGCCGCCGGGCCGAGTCGAACTGGCGGTGGTCTGAATCTGCCGCAAGGTTCCTGATCCGTGTTCAGCCGAGATCGTCCGGAGGGACGGGCGCCTGCGAGGCACATCGGTTCGTGTTATTGGCCTGTGGCCTGGTAGCCGACTGGCCGCTCACGGTGCCGATAGAGCTGTGCGGGCGTGGCCCGCTCCTGGCGCTCGGCGTGCCGCAGGAACCGTGAGGCTCCTCTACCGTTACGGTAGAGGAGCCTCAGCGGACCGGCCTCCACCCACCGAAGGGACGTCCCGATGGTCGCAAGCCAAGTCGACTCCTACCGCAAGCTTGTCCGCGATAGGATTCCGGAGATCATCCGCGGAGCGGGGGATCTGCCGGTGTGCGACAGGATAGCCGACGACGCGGACTACATCGCTGGTCTGATTGATAAGGCGTACGAAGAACTGGCGGAATTACGAGAAGCGCGTGGTGCGGAGCGTGTCAATGAATTGGCGGATGTCTTTGAGGTCCTGAGCGCGCTGATCGACACAATGGGCTCTTCTTTGGTCGATGTCGCCGAGGCCGCAGCGCGGAAGCGAGCGGAGCGGGGCGGCTTCAACGATCGCGTGTGGCTGGAGAAAGTAGTACGAAACACGCAGCAAGGAGATTGGCGGCACTTGGAAGAGCGGTTGTGACGTGGACGAGGGATTGGAGTCGAACGGCGCATGTGAGCAAGACGGGCCGGACGCCTCGCCCACGCTGGTGAACCGTATGATTTCTGTGGCTGACGAGCAACTCTTGAGAGGCTTTGTCGGCAGACTGAAGTGGACAGCCGCTGAGGTTGATTCTCTTCGACGTTTCGGGTTCTCGGATTCATACATGTACGTTCTCCGTCCCGCTGACGGATCAGGCCAGCCGCATGTGGCTAAAATCGGGCCGGCCTCAAAAATTCGGCGGGAGCGTCGTGCGTGGCATTCGGTGCGTGGATATCTTGAGACGGACGATGTGATTCACTGCTCGGATTCGGAGGCGCGCCGCGCAGGTCTTTGTTTTAGGTTGAGATCACGGACTGGGCGCGATACCGATGTGGTCGAGCTCGACGACTATTATCGAAAGGCGTTAGTGGGTGACGGTCGCGCAAAAGATGAGTTGATGGAACACCTGACCGAGGTGTATGACACCATGTCGGGTGCTCATCACGTAGCTCCAATTATCGAGAAACGAACTTACCGTGCACTGTTTACTCGGTACCTGAGGACTGGCGCTAGCACTAACCGCGCGCAGCTCTTGTTTCGAGGTGATGGAACTCCTCTGGAGATCTGCGGCCATGTAGTTTCGGAAGATCCGTTACATTCTCTGCCGAAGCTCCTGGATCGGACTGTTGACACATTCTATGTGTGCGCTGTTCACGGTGACTTGCATCTGAGCAATGTCGTCATCAGTCGAGGTAGACCGCATCTGGTGGATTACGAATGGGCCGGGCTGCGAGATCACCTGGCGAAGGACTTTGTCCTGATGGAGTCGTCACTACGTTTCATGCGGTTTCCACGGCATGTGCACCCCCGAGTGCTGCTTCAGGTCGACAGACTGCTCAACAGTGAATGGGATGTTGAGGTTGCTCGCGAGGGGCTCAGCGCAAAACTCAACCGCTCATCTGCCGTGGCGGTGAATTGCATGCTCGATGTGGTCGGGACTATTCGTAGGCAGTTCGAGTCGATCGTGATGCAGTTCATGCCGATCAAGCGCAGGTGGATGCGTGAGTACTTCACGTGCCTGTATCTGATTCTGGCAGGGCAGCAACGGTTCGACACTTTCCCGCTGACCCGAACGGTGATCAATTTGCAGCAACTTGAGCAGTGGACGCAGGAACTGGGAGGTGAAAAATCATGAGTCGGTTGGAAATCCCTCGAGGTTCCGATATGTCAACGCGATGCGATGAATCGGGGATGTGTGAGATAGCGGACGGAATTGGGGCTAACTGCGGAACGGAACTGAAGCGCTTGATCGAGGCTCGTGCCGATTGGGCTACTATTGTCGATATTGCACCTATTGCACTCGGTCATCTCCTGGTATTCCCATTCGAGCACCTGACGCGGGCCGCGCAGCTGGGCATGGATGGCTTTGCCAAGTACTGGGACTACCTGGCCGAAGCGGCGACGTTCTTGTCCTCCTTCAAGCTAGGGCCTGTGGCCGCGGTCGAGCACGGTTCTCCCGGAATGCGCAGTTCTATGTCCTGTGTGCGCCACTGTCACACGCATGTCTGCCCTATCGAAAATCGGTTTCATTCATTTGACAGGTTTATTTCTGCCGTGGAATCGTTTGTCGATATTGATGATGTTCATTTTGGATGGCAACAGGCATACCGTGCGCTGTCGAGAATGGATGAGTATGTGCTGGTATTTTCGGTGGATTCTATTATTGTCGGCCGACCTCGACCTGGGATACGTCAGATCAGCAGGGCGTTGCTGGCCGCACTGAACGATAACTCCGGGATTTGTGACATAGACTGGGTCTTGGAAGCTGAGAATAAGACATACTTCGATACGTTAAAACTACTCAAGGGATAGCGGGTGCTGAAGATGTCCGGAGAAAAGGATCGCGTTCGATGGATCGCGGACCACCTCATGAGTGTCAACCGAACGCGCAGCGACGGTGAGCTGGCCGAACTAGGCATAGGCTACGTCGCAGGTGTATCGGAACTAGACGACTGTTCTGTGGTGTCGACGCGAGAAGCGGTCGACCTGGTGTTCGGCGCAGACTACGTACGTGGTCCGAAGTTTCACCTCTACGAAGCAGGTTATCTGACCAATTCCGATATTGGACGCTTCTGTGTAACCGCCAACGCAAGTGATATCGCGGCAATGGGTGCGCTGGGGGTAGGATTTTTCTCGATTGTACGCTATCCTCCCGAATTTAGTGACCGCGACTTCTGTGAAGTTATGACGGGAATGGATGAGGCGTGCCAGCAATACGGATTGCGACTTCTTGGTGGAGATACCGGATCGGCAGAGCGACTTATTTTGAGTGGCTTCGCCGTAGGTGTCAATCGGCCGGGTAAGAACTTACTCCGAAGTCGGGCGCGGCCGGGTGACGTCGTCGCGGTCACCGGTCGTGTAGGTGGTGCCGGAGCGGCGGTCATGGCATCTTCCTCGGAATTGGTAGCGCAACTCGAAGCTCGCGTCTGGGAAGAGTTGTTAACGTCATGGACCGGGTTCAATGCCCAAATGGAGGTCGGCCGTGCGTTGGCTGAATTAGATATCCGGATGTCTTGCCAGGACGTATCCGATGGTTTGCGGGCGACAGCTGCGGAGTTGGCTCGCTCTAGTGGGGTCGGGATCGTGTTGGATCTGGAGCGGATCCCGCTGGGGGTAGGTGTTGCCGAGGTCGCCAACCTGGTCGGTCGACGTCCGGAAGAGCTGGCGATTAGCGCTTCAACGGATTTTTGCTTGTGTTTCTCGTGTCCTGAAGAGGCGTTCGGAAGTGTGGCGAAGGCGATCGAAAAGATTGGCGCGAAATGCTATCCTGTTGGTGAATGCGTCGAAGGTGAAGGAGTGCGAACTGTAAACGAAGAAGGCGCCTTGGTGCAAGCTCCTGGTGTTGAGTGGAATCACCAGTCGGAGGACATCAATGTTGTTAAATCAATGATCTTGAAGGGTATTTCTTTAAGTGCGAAACCGTCGGAGAACGAGTGATGCCGGCGATTGGGCTTCAAGTAGTTAAACTTGTTGCAGTGGGTCGATAGTGAGCATCTACGTATCGCTGTTGTATGCATCTACGGCGGCGATGCGCATTATTTGCTCGTTTCTTTCTCTTAATATCCTGTAGAACCAGGAGGGCACTCGGCTGGCGCGCTTACGTGCGTCGAATAGTGCGTCCTGAAA
The DNA here is from genome assembly GCF_042739735.1 of Amycolatopsis sp. NPDC059027. NCBI lineage: Bacteria > Bacillati > Actinomycetota > Actinomycetes > Pseudonocardiales > Pseudonocardiaceae > Amycolatopsis > Amycolatopsis sp. NPDC059027. Next base: position 60,122 of record NZ_JBHYIK010000050.1, read on the forward strand.
AGTGCGGCAAAGAAATTCGTAGGAACCTAGGGTGTTTTCCCGGTTCTCTTCTCGTAGCGTCTCGATGGCTCGGTCGATTCCAGGCAAGATCAACCGACGGTCATAAAGCGCCCTTGCTTGTGAGAGCACAATTTCGTAGCCAAATATGATCGCCGCGCAACTAGGGGCGAACCAGGTCGATAGTATGGACCAGACGGTCATCGATGTGATTGCACCGACTGCGATACCGGTACTCAGCCAAACGGTGAGAAACCCTACGACGATCCGGCGCCATCGTTCACGAAGCCGGATATCGTAGCTTATATTCGCTCGTTGGCATATCAGTGCGTTCAGTGGCCAGGGAGCGTCGGTGTGTGGATACCAGTCTACGATGGTTTCCACCTTTCCCTTGAAGCGGTAGCTTAGCTCGTGTATTCGTTCCATGTTGATCTTCGAACCCTGGCTCCGATTCCAGGGTATGTCGAAGACATACGTGTCGAACTGCTCTTGTAGCAGGCAGGCTTCGTTTCTCAGCTGACGTGAAGACGGGACAAGAATAAGCGTCGAAATAATTGCCCAGGAAGATCCGATTATGGCTAGCAAATGGTTGGATTGACTGCCATGTATCATTGAGGCTACCGTGGCGAGCATTAGTAGGATGGAGAGAATCATTCTCGCCGACTCTATTCGGGCGACGCGCAGGTTCGCGACCTGCGCGGCTCTGAGGAGGTCTAGCCCAATTTTTGAGTTCTGGCGCTCGTTGATGCTCATCTGATTTCCCGTAGTTTACGCCACTTGGTCGAGGGAGGTCGGCATATGTCGTTGACACTATATTGCTTATTTGATTGACTCGTGATATCGAGTTCGTATCGTGATGAAGTAGAAACCTGGGGTGTCGCTCATTACTCAGGTCGAGTGAAGATCTTCTTGTCCCTTCGGGCAGGCTGAGATTGGAGTGAAGGGCGTCTCAAGTGCGGCAATCGCACGGTGGCGGCCTGGCTGCAGGTGGGTTTTAAACGACCTTGACGCACGGTTCTCAGGGCCGGGTCTGCTCCGGATGCTACGGCCGTGACCCGCTACCAGCGTTTGCGCAACAGGGCGGTGTAAGGGATTGATGTGGTGTCGGGAAAGGCGTCGGCAGGAGACAGTATTCGGAGTAGGACTCCGGGGTCGAGAGTGCGCGAGCATCTCGATCAGAGTTGGCAGGGTCTTTCGGTTTCGATGGTTAGGGTCGTCAGTTGGCGCTGGCGACGGTGTTCTGAAAGGGATGATGACGAGCTTCTCGCGCTGCGTCAGCGACTCGGTCAGTATTACTCGTGTTTGCGCGGTATGATTTTTGGCGCGCCGTGCGTTCGGGAGACCAATGGTGACGTCACTGATCTCAGTTTCTCGCCACGGCGATAGTGCCGGCGTGCCTGCGCTCAATAGCCACGACAGGAACGTTGGCGGGGCCGGCAGCAGGACAGCGTAGGTGCGGTGCTCAGCCGAGCAGAAGAAGCGCGTAGTAGGCCAGGAAATGCTCGACCTCGTAGGCGCCGCCGGTGAGCTGGGGCAGTGAGGCATGGGTGTGGGTGTACGCGGTGTCGAGCATGGCCGGGACCCGGGCGTCCTCGGCGGGCAGGGCGTGGGCGAGGCGGTGCCAGCACCAGGCGCGGTGCAGGTTGAGCCCGTGCAGATGGGCGATCAGCCCGTCGGCGGGATCGGTCACGGTCACCGGAGTGAACAGGGCGGCGGGTTCGCGCCCGGCGATGCCGGGCAGGAACCCGCTCAGCCAGCGGGCGAACTCGGCCGAGGGGAGAAGCCGCGTCATGAGTTCGGCTTCGGCCAGTGCCGGGGACAGGAAGTCGGTCCCGGAAGGCTCCCAGGCGCCCGGGTAGTCACGATCGGAGCCGAACCAGCGCCAGGCCGTCTCGGTGACGGCCCGGCGCAGCCGCGGATCGCCTTGCTGGGCGAGGTATTCCGCGTAGGGCAGGGCACGGGAAAGCCCGAAGGCGCCGTTGGTGTGTACGCCGTGCCGGACCGGGTAGGTGGCCTTCGCCAGCCAGGCGAGATAGCGGGTCACGAAAAGCGCGCTCAGCTCGTGCAGGCCGGTCGACCAGCGCGCGGCGTCTGGATCGTCCCAGGTGGCGACCTCGACGGTCAGGTCCAGCAATGCCGACCAGCCGTAGGGGCGTTGGGTGGCGCGGTGTTCCTCCGGCGCGAAGGAGGCGAGTTCGGCCTTCAGCGCCTGAGGGGTCAGATGCTCGTTGAGCGTGCTGCGGATCTTCGTGGCGGGCACGAGTTCGGGGTGACGACGCAGCAGGCGCACCAGCACCCAGAACATCTCCACGCAGGAATGCCAGTCGCAACTTCCGTAGAAGCAGGGGTGCAGTTCCCGTGGGGCGGGGATGGGTTTGCCCTCGATGTGCCAGTGGAACTCGCAGTGCGGATACTCGCGCACCACGTTCGCCAGCGCGGTTTCGGCCAGATCACCGGCGTGGGCCGTCAGCAACCGGACTCGTTCGCTCTCCCACGCGGTCATCGACGTACTCCTTCGGAATCGTCCGGCCCGGAGTCGCAGGGTACCCAGCGAGACGAACCGGGCATTGGCGCCCCCGGGGGGGGGGGGGCGGCCGCGCCCGGGGGGGGGTGTCGCCGCCCCCCCCCCCGACGCCGGCCTCGGCACCCAGTCGCTGGTCTCCCCCGCGCTGTCCTGAGCGCTTCGGGCTACTTCCCCTTGTCCTCGGCGCGGTGCTTCCCGCCGCCGCCCGAGTTGTTGATTTCCTGCGTCCGATCCGGATTGCCGTTGGAGCTGCTGGTATCGCTCTTGCTCTCGTGCTTGCCCATCTCGTCCCCCGTCCAGTGTGGTCCTCACTCGAGTTATTCACCGTGGCTAATATCTGCTGAGACCACAAGTCCTGGTGCGGCGCCTCAAACTGGTGGGTGACGCAGCTTCCTCCCCAAGGCGCAATGTGCCTCCGGGTGATGACAAGCGTCAACGGTCGTGGTGCCTGTGTGGGTGGGTTTCGTCCACAGGAGCCGTGACCTTTCCGGCAGTAATGTGGACGGTATGCGAATGTCACCCGGCCAGGCCAGGGAGCGATTCACCGCGGCGCGGGTGGCGCGGCTCGCGACGGCGTCGGCCGACGGCGTGCCGCATCTGGTGCCGGTGACGTTCGCGGTGTCGGGGGACGTCGTGGTGTTCGCCGTGGACCACAAACCGAAGAGCACGACGGCGTTGCGCCGGCTGCGGAACATCGTGGCGAACCCGGCGGTGTGTTTTCTCGCCGACGGCTACGACGAGGACTGGTCGCGGCTGTGGTGGGCACGGGCGGACGGCGTGGCCAGGGTGCTCACCGACGACGCCGACCGGGCGGAGCCGCTGCGGTGGTTGCGGGCGAGGTATCCGCAGTACGCCGAGCGCCCGCCGGAGCACGCGGTGGTGAGCACGCTGGTCCACACCTGGAGTGGCTGGCAGTCCGCGGTCGCGACGCCGTGAAGGCCTCCTTACCGGCGGTGAGCGTTGTGAAGGAGGCCTTTACGGACGTCTACAGGCTAATGGCTGCCGCTGACGGCGGGCCCGGCTGCCTCACTCCGACCCACTGCGCTGTCCTGAACGCTCCGTTGGCGACGGTGAACGTCTCGAACGCGTCGTTCACGACACTGGCATGGCAGCGCGGGCGGCACGCCTCCTGTCTCGAACGTGAGGGGGCCTTCACGGACGTCGGCGGGGTTAGCGGGTGCCGCTGGCGGCAGGTTCGCCGGGCTTCTCCGCCGGTGGTGTGGGCGGCAGGAAGGTGTCCACGGGTTTGCGGCGCCACGCGGCGACCAGGCCGAGCGGGTCGGGCCGCAAGAGGGACGCGGCGGCGTAGAGGCTCGCGGCGATGACGATGGCGATGAACCACCAGTCGTAGAGTGCCTGTTCCCCGGTCGGGTAGTAGACCAGGGTGACGAACACCGACACCGCGACGACGGCCGAAAGGTTGCGCCGCTGCCACTTGTACGTCGAGAGCAGTACGAAGCCCCAGGTCAGGTACCAGGGCAGGGTCGGCGGGAAGAGGATCGCGACGGCGAGCAGGACGACCGCGGCGCGGAAGATGGCCTCCTTGCCACCGCCGCGGGCCAGCCACCACTGCCAGACGCCGAAGACGGCGAGGCCGATCATCGCGATGGCGCGGGCGACGGTGACGAACGGGGACGGCTGGACGTCGACGATCAGGTGCACGAGCGAGTAGAAGATCTCGCCGATCCCGGTCGGGAAGTTCAGCCAGTTCGCGATGAGCTGCGGCGCCTTGAGCCCGGCGAACCAGCCGAGGTTCAGCGAGCCGAGCGAGACCCAGGTGCCGAGCACGAACACCGGGAGGAAGAGGGCGACCGACGCGGCGCCCGCGCGCAGGAAGTTGCGGACCTTCGACTCGCCGGGCAGGTGGTTGGCCCACACCCACACCAGGAACGGCAGCGCGATGGCGGCGGTCGGCTTGATCAGCATGCCGAGCGTGACCAGCACGATCGCGACGACGTGTTTGCGTTCCAGTGCGGCGAGGACGCCGATGGTGAGGAACGCGAGCATCATCAGGTCGTTGTGCGGGCCGCCGAAGAGGTGGATGACCATCATCGGGCTGGCGACGGCGAGCCACAGCGTCACCGGCAGCTTGCCGCCGAGGTGACGGACCAGCCGGGGCAGCGCCCACAGGGTCCCGGCGAGGCCGGCGAGCAGCACGACGCGGGTGAGGATGACGCCGGGGATCATGTTGTCGCCGGTGAGGGCGACGATTCCCTTGGACAGCAGCAGGAACAGCGGCCCGTACGGGGCGGGCGTGGTCTGCCACAGCGGGTGCACGTTCTGCACGACGTTGGGCAGGACGTTGAGTTCGGCGGGCCCGTTGGCGTACGGATCGAGGCCGTGCAGCAGCTGGGCGCCCTGGCCGAGGTAGGAGAAGACGTCGCGGGTGAACAGCGGCGGCGAGATCAGCAGCGGCGCCATCCAGCAGAACGCGGCGATCAGGACCGGCTTGCTGCCGACGCGCCCGGCGAGCACGTACCGGCCGAGCCGGACCCAGGCCCAGACGACGAGCGCGAAGCCGACGTACAGCACGGCGTTGGCCAGCATCCGGCCGTGGCCGTAGCGGATCCACGACATCGGGCCCTGGCCGAGTACCGGGTCGTGGATCAGGATGCCCCCGGCGCCGAACGCCCCTAGCATGAGCAACGTGCTGCCCACGGTGCCCATGGCGATGGTCCGGTAGGGGAATCGCGAGGGCACGCGAAGGTCGCCCACGGACGGTGCCGGGGACAGCGGTGCCGGTTCTGTCGTAGTCGCCATTTCGTTGCAGAAGATTACACACCGCACCTGTGTGACTGTGCGGCAGCAGCCGATTCCGGCGCCCGGCGGTAAGATCGTGCGATCACCGGTCGGCCGCCGTCCGTGCGGCGGTGCCGCCGGGCAGCGCGGCCAGCAGGGACTTCGTGTAGTCGTGGTGCGGGTCGAGCAGGACCTGTTCGACGGTGCCGGTTTCGACCAGTTCGCCCCGGTACATCACGGCCACCCGGTCGGCGATGTTCCAGGCCAGCCCGAGGTCGTGGGTGATCACGAGCGCGGCGAGGCCGAGCTGCCGTCGCAGGCGCAGCAGCAGTCCGAGGATCTCACCGCGCACGGACGCGTCGAGGGAGGCCACCGGCTCGTCGGCGACGAGCACGGAGGGTTCCAGCGCGAGTGCTCCCGCGATCACGACGCGCTGGCGTTGCCCGCCGGACAGTTCGTGCGGGAGCCTGCCGAGGAACTTCTCCGGCGGCCGCAGTTCCGCGGCCTCCAGCGCCTTGAGGACGGTCGCGCGTTCGTCGGCGAGGCCGTGGATGCGGGGGCCTTCGGCGACGGCCTCGTACACGGTGTGGGCGGGGTTGAGCGCGCTCGCCGGGTCCTGCAGGACCAGCTGCACCTGCCGCCGGTAGGCCCGCAGGCCCGCGCCGCCGGACGGCACCGGGTCGCCGTCGTAGGTGACTTCGCCGGAGTCGGGTTTCTGCAGGCCGAGCAGGGTACGGGCGAGTGTGGTCTTGCCGGAGCCGGACTGGCCGACCAGCGCGACGATCTCGTCGCGGTGCACGGCGAGGTCGACGCCGGCGACGGCCTGGATGCGTTTCCCGGTCCGGTCGCGGAAGCCGACCCGCAGGTCCTTCGCGGCGAGCAGCGGTGTCCCGCCGGGTGCGCCGCGGTTCTCCGGTTCGGGTGGCAGCGGGGTGCTGGTGGCGGGCGCGAACCGGGAGACGGGGTCGCCGACGGTCGGGAAGGCGGCGGCCAGCGCGCGGCTGTGCTCGTGCCGGGGCGCGCTCATCAGCTCCGCGCTGGGCCCTTCCTCGACGATCTCGCCGTCGTACATGACCGCGATGCGTTCGCAGGTGGCGGCGAGCACGGACAGGTCGTGGCTGATCATGATCAGGCCGATGTCCTGTTCGTGGACGAGCTTGCCGAGCAGCGCGAGCACCTGGGCCTGGACGATGACGTCGAGGGCGGTGGTCGGCTCGTCGGCGATGATGAGCCGGGGCGAGCAGGCCAGCGCCATGGCGATCATGACGCGTTGTTTCTGCCCGCCGGACAGCTCGTGCGGATACGCACCGGCCCGGCCCGGCGGCAGGTCGACCTGCTGAAGCAGCTCGGCGACACGCGCGTCGACTTCGGCGTCGGTGGGCGCTTTGTCGCCGGGTGGGTGGAGCCGGATGGGCTCGGCGATCTGCTCGCCGATGCGGCGGACCGGGTTGAGCGCGTGCATGGCGCCCTGGAACACGACCGACGCCTCGGCCCAGCGGACGGCGCGCAGCCGTCCCCAGCGCATCGCGGTGACGTCCTCGCCGTCGAGCAGGATCTCGCCGGTGACCTTCGCGCTGCGCGGCAGCAGCCGCAGGACGCTCATCGCGACCGTCGACTTCCCGGAGCCGGACTCCCCCGCGACCCCGAGCGTGCCGCCGGGCTCGAGCCGCAGGCCGACGCCCCGGACGGCGGTGACCTCTCCCCCGCCGGTGCGGTAGCTGACGCCGAGGTTTTTCAGTTCCAGCAACGGATTCACGATCGTTGTCCCTTGAGCCGCGGGTTCAGCACGGTCTCCAAACCGCGTCCGACGAGGGTGAAGAACAGCACGACCAGGACGATGGCGATACCCGGCGGCAGCAGGTTCCACCAGGCGCCCTTGCTGACGGCGCCGTTGTTGAGCGCGGTTTCGAGCATGGCTCCCCAGGACACGGCGTTCGGATCGCCGACGCCGAGGAAGGACAGGGTCGCGTCGGCGATGATCGAGTTGCCGACGACCAGGGTGGTGTTGGCCAGTACCAGCGGCATGACGCCGGGCAGCACGTGTTTGCCGACGATGTGCAGGTGCCCGCCGCCGAGCGCCTTGGCGCGTTCGATGTAGGGCCTGCTCTCGATCGTCAGCGTCTGGGCCCGCACGAGCCGGGCGGTGCTGGGCCAGGCGGTGACGCCGATGGCGATGATGATGGTGCCGATGCCCTGCGGCATGACCGCGGACAGCGCGATGGCGAGCACGAGCGAGGGCAGTACGAGGAAGAAGTCGGTGAACCGCAGCAGGACCGCCGACACCCAGCCGCCGAAGTGCGCGGCGGTGATGCCGATGAGGGTACCGATCAGGACCGACAGGACGGTCGCGGAGAACCCGACGAGCAGCGAGACCCGGGTGCCCCACAACGTCATCAGCAGCACCGAGCGGCCGTCGATGTCGGTGCCGAGCCAGTACTGCGCGCTGGGCGGGTTGAGCGGCCCGCCGGTCGCCTTCGTGACATCCAGACCGGAGCTGTCGGAGATGACCGGCATCAGCAGGGCCGCGAGCACGGTGACGCCGAGGCAGACGAGCCCGATCAGGCCGGGCTTCTGGCTCGCGAACTCGTGCCAGGTCTTGGCGATCGACGCGCGGCGCCGTCGCCAGGCGATGGTGCGCGGGCTCTCGGCTTTTTCGGTGGTGGTCACGTGGTCCGCACCCTCGGGTCGAGCACGCGGTAGAGCAGTTCCGCGAGCAGGTTCATCAGGACCACCGAACCGGCGAGCACGACGAAGACGCCTTGCAGCACCGGCAGATCGGGTCCGTGCAGGGAGGTGTAGACCAGCTGGCCGAGACCCGGCCAGCTGAACACGGCCTCGACGGTGACCGCGCCGGAGACGACCATGCCGAACTGCATGAACACCAGCGTGACCGTGGGCAGGAGCGCGTTGGGCACGGCGTGGCGCCGCCGGACGAGGTCGTCGCGCAGGCCCTTGGCGCGGGCGGTGGTGAGGTAGTCCGCGTTCATCTCGCCCAGCAGCGACGAGCGCATGATGAGCATGTACTGGGCGTAGAACACCGCGAGCAGGGTCAGGCACGGCAGGATCAGGTGGTGCAGGACGTCGAGGGTCTGCGGCAGAAGCCCGGGCGCGGCATCGGGTGAGTGCATGCCGCGGCTGGGGAACACGCCGTTGGTGACGACCAGCAGGATCAGCCCGAGCCAGAACTGCGGGACCGACCACAGGGTCAGCGCGATCCCGGTCTGGGCGCGGTCGAAGAAGCTGTCGCGCTTCCACGCCGCGCGGATGCCCAGCCACAGCCCGAGCGCGACGGCGAGCACGGTGGCGCTGCCGACGAGCAGGACGGTGGGCCAGAGCCGTTCGCCGATCATGTCGATGACCGGGCGCCGCTCGAGGTAGGACGTGCCGAAGTCGCCTTGCAGCAACCCGCCGAGGTAGCTGAAGAACTGACTCAGCACGGGCTTGTCGACGCCGAGCTGTTCGCGCAGTTCGGCCAGCTGCTGGGGGCTGGTGGGCCGGTCGCGGATCATGAACGCGACCGGGTCGCCGGGCAGCATCCGGAACAGGAAGAAGCCGAGCACGACTACCAGCACGACGCTGGCGAGTGCGCCGCCGATCTTGGTCAGGACGAACCGGAGGGTTCCGGTCCCGGCGGGGCGGGCGTGGGGGGGGGCCCCCCG
>NZ_JBHYIK010000051.1:0-274 GCF_042739735.1 Amycolatopsis sp. NPDC059027
GCCTGGTTCTTCGACGCGGCCGCCTGACCTCGCGACGTTCCGTGGGGGCCTCCTCGAAGGACTCAGAGTCCCGCGAGGAGGCCCCCGCGGACCTCGACCTCCACTGGCCCGCTTCGTGTGGCCGCGGTTCTGTCGGTCCCCGCCGCTAGGGTCGTATTCGGGGGCTCTCAGGGGGTGCCGAAACTTCCGTTCGCGGCGAAGCGGCTCCGTCCTTTGTGGACATGAGTGCCGGGGGGGGGGGGGGGGGCCGGGGCGGGAGCGCGCGGAGCGTGTC
>NZ_JBHYIK010000051.1:284-8325 GCF_042739735.1 Amycolatopsis sp. NPDC059027
GCCCCTTACGGGCACTGAGCGCCGGTAAGGAGTCCTTCACGGCCCTGGGAACGCGCGGTGGGTGCGGGGGTGTCCCGAATCTTCCGTTCGCGGCATGCCAGGTCGCTGAAGGCCACCTCGAGCGACTCCAGGTTCCTCGAGGTGGCCTTCGGCGCACGTGGCGGACCACTAGCCGTTTTGCTTGTCCCGCCAGGCGATCCACGACTTGAGAGGCTCGAGGTCGTAGGCGGGGCCGTTGGCCTCGACGGTGAACAGCGAGACGCCGAGGTCGCGCAGCCGGGGTCCCAGTTCGTCCGGCCCGGCCTTCACCCCGACCGAGCGTTCGATCTCCGCCGGGTCCCTGCCGATCGCGGCGCAGTGCTGGTCGAGGATCCCGACCTTGCGCTCGACGATCTCCGGGTCGCCGAAACCGTGCCAGATGTCCGCGTGCTTCGCGACGAGCCGCAGCGTCTTCTTCTCGCCGCCACCGCCGATCATCGTCGGGATCTTGCGGGTCGGCGCGGGGTTCAGCTTGCCGAGCCTGTCCTCGATGCGCGGCAGCGCTTCGGCGAGGTCGTCGAGCCTGCCGCCCGCGGTGCCGAACTCGTAGCCGTACTGGTCGTAGTCCTTTTCGAACCAGCCGGAGCCGATGCCCAGGATGAGCCTGCCGTCCGAAATGTGGTCGACCGTGCGGGCCATGTCGGCGAGCAGTTCGGGGTTGCGGTAGCTGTTGCACGTCACCAGCGCGCCGATCTCGACCCGCGAGGTCGATTCCGCCCAGGCGCCGAGCATGGTCCAGCACTCGAAGTGCTTGCCGCCGGGGTCGCCGGTGAGCGGGTAGAAGTGGTCCCAGTTGAACACGATGTCGACACCGAGGTTTTCCGCCTCGCTGGCCGCCCGGCGGATGTCGGCGTACTCGGCGTGCTGTGGCTGGATCTGCACGCCGATCCGGATGGGCCTGTTCGATGCTGTGGTCATGATCCTTAGCCTAGGTCACGATCCGCGTGCCCACATCCGGATAAGACGGGGCAGCGCGACGACGAGCCGGCGTCGCGCCGGGACGATGGCGCGGCGGTGGAGCACGTCGTAGCCGAGCCGCTCGATCTCGTCGAGAATGCCCTCGTACAACGTGATCGCGACGCGCACGCACGGCCGGGATTCGGGACGCAGCAAGGGAATTCCGGACTCGGCGCGCCGGTAGACCGCTCGCGTCCTCGACACCGCGAACGCGAGCGCTTGGCGGATCCTCGGATCGGACACCCGCCGTCGCCTGCAGTGGACCAGCAATTCCCGGTCGACACCGAACGCGGCGAGTTCCTCGGCGGGCAGGTAGAGCCGCCCTCGATCGAGGTCTTCGCCGACGTCGCGCAGGAAGTTCGTCAGCTGGAACGCTTCGCCCAGCGCCGCCGCGGCCGGTTCCGCTTCGGCGCACGGAACGACCGTGCCGAACACCGGCAGCATCTGCAGCCCGATCACCTCGGCCGAACCGTGGACGTACTCGGCGAGGTCGGCGTAGGTGGCGTACTCGGTGACGGTCAGGTCCATCCGCATCGAGTGGAGGAAGGCGTCGAACAGCTCGCGCCGCAGCGCGTAGCGCGCGACGGTGTCGGCGAGCGCCGCCAGTACCGGGTCGCCGGGCCTGCCGCCGTCGAAGACGATCCCGACCAGATCGGCGACCTTGTCCAGCGCGACCGCGGGGTCAGTGCCCGGCTCGGGGTTGTCGACCAGCTCGTCGGCCATGCGCGCGAAGCCGTACAGCGCGTGGACCGCGGGCCGCGCGTGGGCGGGCAACAGCCGCGTGGCGAGGAAGAACGTGCGTCCGTGGTGGGCGTTGATCCGCTCGCACTCCGCGTAGGCCGCCCGCAGTGCCGGACCGCGCACCCCGGCCGCGTCCAGCTCCCGGGCACTCACCGGCGAGCGACCCGTCCGGTGATCCGTTCGGCGGCCAGCCGCCCGGAGATCACCACCGGCGGGATGCCGACGCCCGGGGTCGTCCCGCAGCCCGCCAGCACGACGTTGCCCGCCGCCCGTACCAGGTTGGCCGGGCGGAACGGGCCGGTCTGGGTGAAGGTGTGCGCCAGCGAGAAGGGCGTGCCCGCGGCCAGCCCGCGCTCGGCCCAGTCGTGCGGCGTGAGCATCTCGTCGAGCGCGAAGTCCGTGGCGAATCCGGTGAGCCCGCGGGCTTCCAGCGTGCGCAGCAGCTCGTCGCGGTAGGCGTGCCGGACCCGCGGCCAGTCGATCCGCCCGCGCCGCAGGTTGGGCGCCGGGGCGAGCACCGAGACGATCTGGCCGCCGTCCCCCGCCAGCCCGGGATCGGTCGCGGTCGGGCGGGTGACCAGCAGCGACGGGTCGGTCATCAGCCTGCCCTCGCGGATGATCTCGGCGAAGGTCCGGTCCCACTCCCGCCCGAAGAAGATCGTGTGATGTCCCAGCTCCGGCCAGGCGCGCCCGGCGTGCCCGTGCAGCACCACCGCGGACGGCGAGAACCGCAGGGGCAGCGGACGCCGGGGCCGCGCGCCCAGCAGCCGGTACGCGGCGGTGAGTTCGGTCGCGAGCACGACGGCGTCGCACGGGATCCGCTCACCGGACCGGGTCCGGACCGCGCGTACCCGCTCGGAGACCCGTTCCAGCCACGCGGCCTCGGTGCCGAACCGCAGGTCGGCCCCGGCGCGCCCGGCGGCGTCGGCCATCGTCCGGGCGAGGGCGCCCATCCCGCCCGCCGGGTAGTACACGCCACCGACCGTGTCCATGTAGGCGATGACGCCGTACGCGCCGAGCGCGCGGTTCGGATCGAGCCCGGCGTAGAGCGCCTGGAACGAGAACAGCCGCCGGACCCGTTCGTCACGCACGAATTCGCCGATACGCGGGCCGAGCCTGCCGAATCCGCCGAGCCGCGCGAGTTTGACCAGCTCCGGGCGCACCAGATCCAGTGGCGAGTCGAAGTTCGCGCCGATGAAGTGGTCGCGCTGGACGGCGTGCAGCTCGGTCAGCCAGCGGCGCAGCCTGCGGTATCCCGCCGCCTCGGCCGGGCCCGCGAACGCGCGGATCTCGGCCTCCATCGCCTCGCCGTCGGTGTGCAGCGCGAGCGAACTGCCGTCGGCGAAGCGTGCGTGGTAGGCGGGGTCGAGCTTCGTCAGGGTGAGGTTGCCCGACAACGATTCGCCGACCGCGGCGAAGGCCTCGTCGAGCAGTTCCGGCATGGTCAGCACGCTCGCGCCGGTGTCGATCGCATTGCCGCCGAAGTCGTGCTGGCCCGCTCGCCCACCAGGGACCTTGTCCTGTTCGAGCAGGGTGACCCGGCGGCCGGCGCCGAGCAGGTGCAGGGTGGCCGAGAGCCCGGCGAGCCCGGCGCCGATCACCACGACGTGCTCGCCGGGACCGGTGGTCGTGCGCATGTCAGTGCGTCCGCTGGGTCGCTTTGACGACGAGTTCGGTGAGTGCCGCGGGCGCGGGCTCGGCCAGGTGCGCGCGGTCGAGCGCGGCCATCGCGGTGCCGGTCAGCTCGTCGATGCGCCGCTCGACGGCGGCCACGGCGCCGACGCCTTCGAGCGCCTCGCGTACGGAGTCGACGGCGGTGTCGGTCAGCTCCGCGTTCCCGATCGCTTCGGCTACCACGCGTCCGGTGGCGGTGTCCCCGCGCTCCGCCGCGAGCTGGAGGCCGAGCGCGACGAGCAGCGTCCGCTTGCCCTCGCGCAGGTCGTCCCCGGCCGGTTTCCCGGTCACGGACGGGTCGCCGAACACCCCGAGCAGGTCGTCCCGCAGCTGGAAGGCGACGCCGACGTCGCCGCCGAACTCCAGCAGGGTGGCGATGAGCTCGTCGTCGGCCCCGCCGAGCGCGGCGCCGAGGTGCAGCGGGCGCTGCACGGTGTACGCGGCGGTCTTGAGCTTGTCGATCTTCAGCGCGGCTTCGGGCGAGGCGTCGCCAGTGGCCTGGGTGCGGACGTCGAGGTACTGCCCGGCCAGCACTTCGGTGCGCATCGCGCGCCACGCGGGCCGGGCGGCGGCCATCGTGGCGGCGGGCAGCGGGGCGTCGGCGAACATGTCGTCGGCCCACGCCAGCGCGAGGTCGCCGACCAGCACGGCGGTGGCCAGCCCGAACGTCGCGGGCGAGCCGAGCCAGCCGCGGTCGGCGTGCAGCTTCGCCGAGGCGATGTGCACGGTCGGGGAGCCGCGGCGGGAGTCCGAGGAGTCGATCAGGTCGTCGTGGATCAGCGCGCACGCCTGGATCAGTTCGAGGCTCGACACGGCCTGGAGCACGCCCTCGGCGTCCGGCCCGGCCGGATCCCCGCCCGCGCCCCGCCAGCCCCACCAGGCGAACGTCGGTCGCAGGCGCTTGCCGCCGCCGAGCACGAACCCGCTCAGCGCCTCGATCCCGGCGTGCACGCTCGGCTCGGTGCGCACGATCTCCGCGCCGGCGCGGCCGAGGAATCCGGCCAGCGCACGCTCGACGTGGGCGGGCAGATCGGCGTCGGACACGGGCGTGTTCATACCGTTCATCCTCACCGACGGGTGTGACCGGCGCCGCGCCGGGTGCCCCCGGATGTGGCCCTCACCGCTCCCAGAACGCGCCGCGCAGGCCCGCCTCGGCGAAGTATTCGGCGGCTCGCGCCGGTTCCCGGCGGCGATACCCGTATTCGAGACGTCCCGCGTACCAGCCCTTCGCCAGCCGCCACAGCGTCGCGAGATCCATGACGTAGCCCTTGGCGTGGCCCGTTTCCGCGAGCCAACCGTCCACACAGGACTCCGCGCAGAACAGCCGCTGGTTGCCGCAGGTGCGCAGCACGTCGTCCCACATCCGCGCGGCGGGGACGAGGAAGTGCGCCACCTGTTCGCCTGCCGGCGGCGCGTCGCGGCCGACGACCAGCGCGTGCGGCTCCCCGCAGCCGGGGCAGCGGGTGGCCACCAGCACCTCGGGCTCGTGCGGGACCAGGTGCGGGATGGCGAAGGAATCCCACGCGCAGCCGCCCCACCACAGGGTGTGCTCGCCCATCACGGAAAAACCGAGGGGAACGGCGGCGAACGGATGGGCCAGCACGACGTGTTCACAGTCGTCGAGGACGAGGTGATGCGCGTCAGCGAGCCGGTGCAGTGCCTGTTTGGCGACCGCGAGTGAGCCGCCCGCCGCGTCGGCCAGTTCCGGCGCCGTCGGCTGGCGCCCGTACGCCGCGAACGCCCGGTAGACGGCCACGCGGACGTGTTCGTCCCAGCTCTCGTCGTCCTCGCTGCTCATGCTCACTCCCTCGGACCGAGCCTAGCCCAGCGCCACCTCGGGCGAGACTCGAAAACAAGTCCAGTCGCTGGGAGGGGACTCCCAGGAGGCGGACATTTCCCTCTACCATTTCCGGTATGACGTCGGTGATCGAGCGGCTACAGGGCGACGGGCCCGCCTTTTCCATCGAGTTCTTCCCGCCACGGGACACGGCGGACGAGGCCGTGCTGTGGCGGGCGATCCGCGAGCTCGAACCGCTGGACCCGGCGTACATGTCCATCACCTACGGCGCGGGCGGGTCGAGCCGGGACGGGACGATCCGCAGCATCGCGCGGGTCGCCACCGAGACGACCCTGGTGCCGATGGCGCATCTCACCGCGGTCAACCATTCGGTGTCGGAACTGCGGAACGTGATCGGCTGGTACGCCGCGGTCGGCGTCCGCAACATCCTGGCGCTGCGCGGCGACCCGCCCGGCGACGTCTACGGCGACTGGGTGCCGCATCCCGAGGGGCTGACCTACGCCGAGGAACTCGTCGAGCTGGTCCGCTCGCTCGGCGACTTCTGCGTCGGGGTTTCGGCCTTCCCCTACGGGCACCCGCGGTCCGCCGATCTGGAGTCCGACACCAAGTACCTGATCCGGAAGTTCCGTGCCGGGGCCGATTTCGCGATCGCCCAGCTGTTCTTCGAGGCCGAGGACTTCCTGCGGCTGCGGGACCGGGTGGCCGCCGCGGGCTGCGACGCGCTGGTGCTGCCCGGCATCATGCCGCTGACCACGCCGCGCACCCTGCACACCCAGATCAAGCTCTCCGGCGCGCCCGCCTCGCAGCGGCTGCTCGACCGGCTGGAACCGCTGTCCGGCGACCCGGCCGCGTTCCGCGCCGCCGGGATCGACGCGATCACCGAACTGTGCGAGCGGTTGATCGCCGAAGGCGTGCCGGACCTGCACTTCTACACGTTCAACCGGTCCAAGGCCACGCGTGAGGTGGTGGCCAGGCTGGGGCTGGTCCCGGCCCGTGCTTAAGTCCGTTCCGCCGGTCGCCACCAGGCCGGTAGCGTGCCGGACATGGCTTCCACCGAACAGGACGTGCACCGGATCTGCGACCGGTACGTCGACGACTACGCGGCCGCGGACCCGGTCCAGGCCACCATCCTCGGCATCACCGGTCACGACGACCAGCTGACCGACTACTCGCCGGACGGGTACGCGACCAGAGCGTCCCTCGGGGCGAGGGCACTGGCAGCGGTGGAAGCGGCCGAACCCGGCGACGCGGGGGAGCGGGCCGCGAAGGCGGTGTTCACCGAGCGTGTCGGGCTGGAGCAGGAGATCCACGCGGCCGGACTGGACGTCGCGGCGCTGAACGTCATCTCGAGCCCGGTGCAGGAACTGCGCGTTTCGTTCGACCTGATGCCCGCCGGCACGCCCGAGCAGTGGGCGACCATCGCGGCGCGGCTGCGCAAGGTGCCCGAAACGCTGACCGGCATGCGGCGTTCCCTGCTCGCCGGGGCCGAAGCCGGGCAGGTGGCCGCGCTGCGGCAGGTCGGCAAGGTCGCGGAGCAGTGCGAAACCTGGGCCGGGCTGAAGGACGAAGAGGGCTTCTTCGCCGGACTTGTGGCCAACGCGGGCGAAGTCGGCGACGCGCTGCGCGCCGACCTCGGCCACGGCGCCCGCGTCGCGCAGGAGGCGTTCGCGGAGTTCGCCGGATTCCTGCGTGCCGAGCTGGCGCCGCGGGCCCCTGCCAAGGACGCCGTCGGCGAGGACGTCTACAAGCTGTGGTCGCGGTTCTTCATCGGCGCCGAGCTCGACCTGCGCGAGTCCTACGAATGGGGCTGGGCCGAGTTTTCCCGCATCGAGGCCGAAATGCGCGAAGTCGCGAACCGGATCAAGACGGGCGCGACCGTCGGCGAAGCCGCCGCCGTGCTCGACGCCGAGCCTCGTTACCGCGTACGCGGCCGCGCCGAATTCGAGGCGTGGATGCAGAACCTGTCCGACGGAGCCCTGAATTCGTTGCGGGGCAAGCATTTCGACATCCCCGACGCGCTGATGGGCCTCGAGTGCAAGATCGCCCCGCCTGGCGGCGGCGTCGGCGCCTACTACACCCCGCCCAACGAGGACTTCAGCCGTCCCGGGCGGATGTGGTGGTCCCTGCCCCCCGGCAAGGAGGAGTTCGTCACCTGGCGCGAGGTCAGCACCGTCTACCACGAGGGCGTGCCGGGACATCATCTGCAGATCGCGACCGCGGTGTACCAGTCGGCCTCGCTGAACAAGTACCAGCGGCTCATGGCCTTCACCTCCGGGCACGCCGAGGGCTGGGCGCTCTACTCCGAGCGGCTCATGCAGGACCTCGGCTACCTCGCCGACGACGGCGACCTGCTCGGCATGCTGTCCGAACAGCTCTTCCGCGCCGCGCGGGTCGTAGTCGACCTCGGTATGCACCTGGAGCTGGAGATCCCGGCCGGGACCGGGTTCCACGAGGGCGAGCGGTGGACCCCGGAGCTGGGTCTGGAGTTCATGCTCACCCGGACCGTCACCGACCAGGCCCACGTCCGCGACGAGATCGACCGCTACCTCGGCTGGCCCGGCCAGGCTCCGGCGTACAAGATCGGTGAGCGCCTGTGGCTCGCCGCCCGTGACGAGGCCCGTGCCCGGCAGGGCGCCGCCTTCGACATCAAGCAGTTCCACACCCACGCGCTCCGGCTGGGCGGGATGGGCCTGGACACCCTCCGCGCCCAACTGGCCACTGTGGACTGACCGGCTGCTCCGTGGGTGGCCCGCATCCGGCACCTCGGGACGCCGTGCCGTTCGCGACTTGCCGTGAAGGACTCCTTACCGGCGCTCAGTGCCGGTGAGGTGT